>CAJJZO010000152.1 GCA_905197585.1 uncultured Collinsella sp. | reverse complement strand
CCGACGTCACAAAGTGCGTATTGCCCAGGCCACCGGCACCGCCGGGCGCCACGACGACGCGCTCGCCGTCGTGCACCAGGTCGGCAATCTCAAACATCGGGGTCTGCGTCTCGGGATCGAGCTCGCGCACCACGGTACCCATAGGGACCTTGAGAATCAGGTCCTCGCCGCTCTTGCCGTTACGACGGGCACCCTGCCCGTGCGTGCCGCGCTCGGCGCGAAAGTGATGCTTAAAGCGGTAATCGATCAGCGAAGACAGCTGAGCATCGGCCTGGATGACGACATTGCCGCCACGACCGCCGTCGCCGCCATCGGGGCCGCCCTTGGGGACAAATGCCTCGCGCCTAAACGACATGCATCCGGCTCCGCCGTCGCCGCCGCACACGTTAATGCGGCTGATATCGGTGAACTGTGACAACAGAATCGCCTCCTACAAAAAAGAGGGAGACCCTTGAATCCTAAAACTCAAGTGCCTCCCACATATGTGCTCTATGAAGGGTGAATTACGCGTTCGCGAGCGGGCGTACGCTGACCCTGTGCTTGATACCCTTGTGGAACTCAACGGTACCGTCGACCAGCGCGAACAGCGTGTCGTCCTTGCCACGGCCAACGTTCTCACCCGGGTGGATGTGAGTGCCGTGCTGACGGACGAGAATCGTGCCCGTGGTTACCGTCTGGCCGGCATAGCGCTTCGTGCCAAGGCGCTGACCGCGGGAGTCACGGCCATTACGGGAGGAACCGAGTCCTTTTTTGTGTGCCATTGTGTATACCTACTCTTTCGTTACGAGTGTAATCTACTCGGCGACGGGAGCCTCGGCAACAGCCTCAGCCTCTGCCTTGACAGCCTTCTTGGCGCGGGAGGTAGCCTGAACCTTCACGATCTTCAGCTTGGTGAGCTGCTGACGGTGACCCTTCAGACGACGATAGCGCTTGCGCTTGTGGAACTTGAAGACCAGCTGCTTCTCGCCCTTGAACTGCTCAACGATCTGAGCGGTAACCTTGGCCTTGGCCAGCTTGTCGGGATCGGTGACGATCTTCTTACCATCGTTGAGGAAGATAACCGGCAGGGTGACCTTGTCGCCCTCATTGCCCTCGATCTTCTCGACGGTGATGACATCGTCGGTGGCGACCTTGTACTGCTTGCCGCCCGTGTTAACGATTGCGTACATGTTTACTTGCCCTTCATGCATCAGTTAGTGCAACAGCCGAATATAGTAGCAGGCGAAAATACCCCCGTCAACGAGTATGTGGAGCAAATCCACAAGTTCGCACAGGTATGGGGCTGACGAGTCGGCCCTCGTCGTCCTCGCATGCTTGATTCTGACGCTCGACATCGTAGGAGCAGATGGTCACGAGGTCTTGCATACCGGTGGAAACAATAGGTGCATCCACGCCCGGGGTCAAGCCCTGCAACAAAACATCAGCAGCAGAAAGCAAAATTTCCGGACGCATGGAGCCCTCGTTGTCGGCATGGGTGTCGAGCATGAGCACCAAATGGTCCGGGCGCTCCCCCGCCGTGAGCTCATAGCCCACGAGCGTGTGATCCAAATCCAAGCGCTTGCTCTTTTTGCCGCGCGCGTAGTCGATGCCGTGGCCCGCGCGCAGCGTGTCGATCGCACGACGCACCTCGTCGGCGCTTACGGGCGCCTCGGGATCCAAGTGCAGGTCGATGCGATACGACAGGCGCGTGAGCTGCGCCGTCAACGCCGGCGTGCGCACGTCGATGTACGCCGCCTCGATGGGCGCCAGATCGGCCGGAGACGCCGCAGCCAGGCGCCCAAACGCCTCGTCGAGCGCCACGAACTCGGTCATAAACAGGTCATACCACTCGCAGGTCGACGACGTACCCACCGGCAGCGCCGAAGAGAAGCCCACGCGCATGTGCGGAGAGAATCCCTGCGTGACGGCATAGGGAAGTCCCGCACGGCGCACGATGCGCTCAATGGTATGGATTACTTCGAGATGGCCCAGGTACTTAAGGCGATCGCGCTTGCCATAGCGAACACGAAGCCTAAAGAGCGAGGGGTTGTCGGTCAGGCGCTCACTCATGCGCGATCACCCATCAATACATTCTTGGCGTGGAGCGTGGGGCAGATCCCGCAGCCGGTGCACGACGTGCGGGTACAGTCGGGAGTCGTGACGCCCTCGAGCGAGCGACGGTACTCGCGCTCGAGGAAGCCGCGCGTGCAGCCGGGGCTCACGTGCTCCCACGGCAGGCGCCAGTCCAACTCGTAGGGCAGGTGCACGAGCTCATTGAGGTCGATGCCGTTTTTGGCAGCAGCTTCCTTCCAGTTATCGAGCGAGAAATGCTCTACCCAGGCGTCAAAGCGAGAGCCCGAGCGCCAAGCATCGATGATGACGGGCGTCATGTCACGACCGGCGCGGGAAAGCGCGGCCTCGATGAGCGAGGTCTCGGCATCGTGGTAATGCACGCGGACGGCACGGTTGCGAACGCTCGTGATAAGCAACTTCTGGCGACGCTTGACGTCGTCGTAGTCGAGCTGCGGGCACCACTGGAACGGCGTGGCAGCCTTGGGGATAAAGACCGAAACCGAGATGGACACCGAGATCGAGCCGCGACGAGCCTTGGGCACCACGGAACGACCGAGCTCCAGCACGTGATCGGCCAGATTGGCGATGGCCACGATGTCCTCGTCGCGCTCGCCGGGAAGGCCCATCATAAAGTAGAGCTTCATGCGGTTCCAGCCGGCCTCGAAGGCCGCCTTGGCCGCACGGTCCAGGTCCTCCTCGGTCACGTTCTTGTTAATGATGTCGCGCATGCGCTGGCTGCCGGCCTCGGGCGCGAACGTCAGGCCGCCCTTCTTTTCGCCGGCGACCGACTCGGCCATATCCACGCCAAACGAATCCAGGCGCTGCGACGGAATAGACACGCGTATACCCGTATCCTCCAGGCGACGGTTGAGCCTGCCGAGCACGTCGCGAATGCAGGAGTGGTCGGTCGTGGAAAGCGAGGTCAGCGACACCTCGTCATAGCCGGTCTTTTCCAGACCCTGAATCACCGACGAGACGATCTGGTCGGCCGAGCGCTCGCGCACCGGGCGATACGTCATGCCGGCCTGACAAAAACGACAGCCGCGGGCGCAGCCGCGCAGGATCTCGATAGACAGGCGGTCGTGAACCAGCTGCGCATAGGGCACGCACGACTGCGACAGCGGATTCGTGGCGCCGAAATCCTCAACGACGCGCTTGTAGACCACGGTCGGCGCATCCTTGCCTTCACGCGGCACGGTGTAGCCATGCGGCGAGCAGGGCTCGTCGTGACGAACCTCATAGAGCGACGGCACGTAGTTGCCGGCAATGGATGCAAGCTGCTCGACAATCTGCGCGCGCGGGACCCCTTCGTCACGCAGGCGGCGATGCAGCTGGCAGGTCTCGAGCAGCGATTCCTCGCCCTCACCGATGAGGATGGCATCGAAGAAGGCCGCGTACGGCTCGGGGTTGTACACCGAGGGACCGCCGGCAATGATGATGGGGTCGTCTTCGCCTCGGTCAGCCGCCAACAGTGGAATGCCAGCGAGGTCGAGTGCCTCGAGGAAGTTCGTCACCGCCATCTCGTGCGGCACATGCAGACCGACGATATCAAACGAAGCGACCGGCGCTGCACCCTCGAGCGAGAGCAGCGGAATGCCCGCCTCGCGCATGGCGTCACCCATATCGGGCCACGGCACATAGCCACGCTCGCAGGAGATGCCCTCGGCCTGGTTAAGGATGTTGTAGAGGATGGCGATGCCCTGGTTGGGCAAACCAACCTCGTACACATCCGGGTAGATCAGGCAGCAACGGTAGTCGGCATCGGCCTTGGAAAGCGTGCCCCACTCGTGATCGATATAGCGACTCGGCTTCTCGACCTTGGCGAGCAACGGCTCAATTAAATGAAAACAGTCTTGGTATGCAACGCGCAACGGAAAACCCCTAAGCAGCGAGATCTGATGCGTCCTGATAGGACGCCATAGGACGGGTAGCGCCCGCGACCGTGGTCACCAGATCGCGAACGCGGGAGAACGTGGCAGTGACCACCTCGTTGGCACGGCTGTAGTCGACATCGCGCTCGTAGAGCGAAACGAGCGCACGGCCCATGCCATAGGTGCCCGCGGCGGCAGTGAGCGCCTTGACGGCAAACCCAATATGCGGCGTCTGCTTGACAAGTGCGCGGGTGACCGCTCGGATCACAAGACCGCCGGCAAGCACGCCCGCGACCTCGTAGCCGCGCTCAGGCTTAATGCCGCGTCCAAAGACGGCAGCGAGCTCAAAGAGCATACCCACCTGCGCCAGCGCCATAACGGGATAATCGGCGCCCGGCAAAAACACCAGCGCACCGGTCGCCATATTGGTGAGCGCGCACGAGGTGATGATACGATTAGCTGCCGCGATGCGCATAAAGGCAAAGTTCGCCGCAAAAGCCGTTTCCTTGTCGGTGCGATCGAGAATCCAGCGGGCAAGCGTCTCGAGCAGATACGTCTTATCGGTTGCCGCTACCACGCCGAGCATGGGCGTGGACTCCTCGATAAACGGCACCTCCACAGCAGACTCGGCAAGCACGCACACGGGCGCGCCGGCGATCACGAGCTCCTGCACGGCACTCTCCAAGCGGTCGGAAC
>CAJJZO010000151.1 GCA_905197585.1 uncultured Collinsella sp. | reverse complement strand
GCGCTTGGCCTCGTCGAGCTCGCGATCGGCTGCGCCACCCATGACGGTCAGCGCCTTGGTAGGGCACGCCGCCACACAATGCGGGCCGTCCGGATCGAATGCGCACAGGTCGCACTTGACAGCGCAGGTGTACTGGCCAGGAGCCCACGTAAGCAGGCTGCTCAGGGACTTAGGATACGAAGGCGTCGGGTCGCACATGCCTGCGACACCGGCGATAGACGTGCCATCGGGATGGATGGCTCCGAAGGGACACGCGATGGCGCACAGCCTGCACCCGATGCACTCCTGCTCCTTGACGTGGATGCGATCGCCATCGTGCTCGATGGCATTCACCGGGCAAACCTCGGCGCAGGGGGCACCCTCGCAATGGTGGCAGGCAAGGGCGGCCGAAATACCGCCGGTCTTCACGAGCGCCAAGCGCGGCGTATCCTGAAGACCCTGCATCCGGTGGGCGTCGGCACAGGCGGACTGGCATGTTCCGCAGCCGATGCACCTCTCCGGGTTGATGTCGATGAAGCGGTTCATCCCCACTTCCTTTCAAAATAACGGGCCGGGCTCCCGAACGTACGGGACGCCCGGCCCAAAAAGCCAACGAGAACGGGACTACACGATTTGGTTCACGTGCGTCTCGTCATCGAACTTGGCGGCGCCGGGCTCAACGTCCTGGGGAGCGGCGGCGTCCACCAGAGCCTGCTTGAGCTCGGTGTACTGACGCTCCACCTCGCCCTCAGCCCAGACCTGGTCGGCGATAGCGTCGACCTGGCAGGCGGAGAACTTGTCCTCGGGCGTATGCGAGACCGGGTCGACCTTGTGAATGGTCAGCTCGTTGCACTTGCCGATCCACCACTGGTAGGTCATATAGACCGTGCCCTTGTTGATGCGGTCGCTCACGTCGGCGCGGCTGTATACCTGGCCACGGCGGCTGTGAATCGAGACGATGTCGCCGTTCTTGATGCCGCGCGCCTGGGCGTCCGCGGGATTCATGCGGACAAAGCCGGGCTCGTCGGCGAGCAGCGCCAGCGTCTTGCAGTTGCCAGTCATCGAGCGGCAGCTGTAGTGACCGACCTCGCGAACGGTGCACAGAATGAGCGGGTACTCATCGTCGGGAAGCTCGGAGGGCGCCTCCCAGTCGTGCGCCATCAGGTTGGCGCGGCCGTCCTTGGTGGTGAACTTGCCACCAGCGAACATGTCGGGCGTACCGTGGTCGTTCACATCGGTGCTCTTGACCGGCCACTGGGCGTAACCGCCCTCGGGAGCCATCTTCTCGTAGGTTGCGCCCACAAAGTTGGGGCACAGGCTAATGCACTCGTTCCAGATCTGCTCGGTGTTGTCGTAGTGCATGGGGTAACCCATACGCGTAGACAGGTCCGCGAAGATCTCCCAGTCGTGACGGCACTCGCCCTTGGGCGGAACGGCCGCGTCAAAGTGCTGGAAGCTACGGTCGGATGCGGTAAAGACACCCTCGTGCTCGCCCCAAGAGGTGGCAGGCAGGATGACGTCGGCGAGCATGGTCGTCTGCGTCATAAAGATGTCCTGGCAAATGAACAGATCCAGCTCGGAGAGCGTCTTGCGCATACCGGCCGAATCGGGCTCGGTCTGCACCGGGTCCTCGCCGTAGTTGTAGAAGCAGTGCACCTTGCCCTCGTCGACCAGGTGGCCCAGGTCGGTGAGCTTGTAGCCCTCCTCGAGCGGGAGCTTTTCCTCGGGCACGCCCCAAGCCTTGGCAAACTTGGCACGCACAGCCGGGTCGGTGACCTTCTGGTAGCCAGGGTACAGGTTGGGCAGCATGCCCATATCGCAGGAGCCCTGGACGTTGTTCTGACCACGCACGGGCGCGAGGCCGGAATTGGGTTTGCCGATCTGGCCGGCAACGCAGGCGATGGAGGCGATGGTGTGCACCGTCTTCAGGTTCTGCTTCTGCTGGCATACGCCCATGCCCCAGCCAATGATGGCAGAGGGCTTCGCCGTGGCGTACATCTCGGCAGCTTGGTGGATCAACGCGGGCTCGACACCCGTGATGTCCTGTACGGATTCGGGAGTGTAGATCTAGATGGTCTCCCAAAAATAATAAAAAAAGTTCCTGTGCTCGGCGACGAATTCCTTGTCGTAGAGGCCATCGTTGACCAAGCAGTTGGCAAAGGCGTTGAGGAACGCAACGTTGCAACCGTTCTTGATCGGAAGGTAGAGATCGGCGATACGCGCGGTTTCGATATGGCGCGGATCGGCGACGATGATCTTGCAACCCTTTTCTTTGGCTCGCACGATACGCCTTGCGACGATGGGGTGCGAATCGGCAGGGTTATAGCCGAAGAGGAAAATGCAGCCCGCATCCTCCATACCGGGGATGGAGCATGACATGCAACCTGAACCAACCGTGTCCATCAGACCGAGGACAGTAGGGCCGTGTCAAGTACGGGCGCAGTTGTCCACGCTGTGGGTGCCGATGCACGCACGCGTAAACTTCTGCATGACGTAGTTCGCCTCATTGCCGCCGCCTCGCGAAGAGCCGGTGGTCATGACAGCGTTAGGACCATATTCGTCAATTATGGCCTGCATCTTAGATGCGGTGAAATCCAGTGCCTCGTCCCAGCTTACGCGCTCAAGATCCGCGCCCTTGGTGCGGCGGATCATCGGGTGCAGTACGCGAGGAGTCAAGATCTTGGTGTCGTTGATGAAGTCGTAGCCGCTCATGCCCTTAAGGCACAGCTCGCTCTGGTTGGTGATGCCGTTGAGCGGTTCGGTGCCCACGACCTGGCCGTTTTGGACCAGGAGGTTAAACTGGCAACCGGCGCCGCAGTACGGGCAGATCACTTTATGCTTCTCCATGACACCCTCCTTCCTTTCTCTGCTACCGAATACTCGGTACTTATTTGACAATCATTGGGCCTGTCGCCCCGACGCTTACGCCTCGTTTTCGATGGTGGCGCGGGCACGCTCGGCAGTCAGTTCTGCCAGACGCTCCTCGTCCACCAGGGTGAGGCCCTTGGTCGGACACGCCTCGGCACACGCCGGACCGCCGGGACGGTCCACGCACAGGTCGCACTTGAGCACGAAGCTCTTGGTCTGCGAACCCACGCGCACGTCGCCCATCAAGACGGGGACCTGCGTGGTCGCCACACTCACGGCGCCAAAGGGGCAGGCCATGACGCAGCTCTTGCAGCCGATGCAGTTGTCCTCGTTGACGCCGATGCGATGGTTCTTTGGATCAAAGAACAAGGCACCCGTGGGGCAGGCCTTGGCGCACGGAGCGTCCTCGCAGTGGTGACATGCCACCGGCGCGGAAATCTCGTAGGTGCGCGTTACGCGCAAGCGAGGTGCGGCGATGTTGCCGGGAATATCGTGTGCCTCGATGCACGCCGCCATACAGGTTTGGCACCCAATGCAGCGTGAAGAATCAGCCACGACTCGTTTATTGCCCATGTTGTTCACTCCCTCCTGAATCCCATGCCGGAGAGACCCTGCCGACGTTGCCCCGGACCGCCCGTGGTCCGGCATCGGCGTATCGAGTGCATGCGGCGAAACAGGCACTTCGATAGAATTCCTCCAACGATATACAGGTTAAATATACGCAGTTGCAGGGGGCAAACTTGAGCATAGGCCCTGCAATACGGGTGTATTGCAGGGGTTTTGGCAGGTTGGAATTATTCTCTAGAAGCTATAAAGGTGAGTGTATTACATGCGTACGCCTCAGAGATTTTTACGCGCTCTCATTTTAGATGTACTACGCTTGTATTCAAGTTAATGGTTATTTACTTGAGCGAAATAAAGTAATCGTTATAAGATGCTCAAGTATCGGCACATGCCGCATTTGACCGACTATATTGCACGCTCATTAAGGGGGCCAGTGATGTCATCGACTCAAAAACGAGCCATCCTGCAGGTGCGCATTCGCGAGGAAGACAAGCAGCATGCCGAACATCTCTACGACGCCATGGGCACATCGCTCGCCGAGGCCGTCCGTCTATTTGTCGCGCAGAGCATTTTGATGCGCAAGCTCCCCTTTCAGCCGGTCGCCGTGCGCTCAAAGGACGGCACCGCCGCCTATGGATCGCTCAAAGCATACGGTGACCCCAATCGCCGCTCCGAGGAGCGCAATGCCTGGATTGAATACCTTGCCACAGAAAGCGACGATTCGATTTTGGGTCCCGAGGAAGTAGATATCCATGAGTAGCACCATCATCGACGAGACCGTCATCCTACGCTACCTGCTTGACGACGACGAAGTCCTGTCACCGCGCGCCGCCAAGGTCATCGCCACGCGCACCGCTCGTGTCTATCCCGAAATCATCACGCGCGTCGTGGTCACGCTGCGCGACGTCTATAAGGTTCCCCGCGTTGAGATTGCTGCGGCCATGAAAAGGCTGCTCGATGACGTCATGGTCGACGAGCCCACCGTTGTCGCCCTTGCCGTCAAGCTCTTTGGCAAGACCCATATGGACTTTACCGACTGCCTCCTCGCAGCCCGAACCGCCATCTATAACGACGACGTCGTGAGCTTTGGCAAGCCCATCATCCAAGGCATGATCGATTACCGCCGCAAGCGCCAAACCGCCGCCGACGCCCGCGACCGCGCCGCCGAAGCCCGCAGCCGAAGCACCGACTCCACCATCGACAAGCTCCGCCACCGCCCCCGCAGCTAAACCTATCCCCTCCTAAGTTGCGGTGGAATAGT
>CAJJZO010000150.1 GCA_905197585.1 uncultured Collinsella sp. | reverse complement strand
AAAAGGTCAATGCCCTGCCTTTTTCATGCCACCTTGTACGCTCTGGGGACCGCTCGCTTGCGTATGCTCAACCTGTTGCGTTCCGTTGATCCCTTGCCAATAAGGGACAGGTTTATTTTGGTAGGTTTTCCTGCTTGAATTTGAAACATTTCGTCCGGCCAGAGCGTATCTATGGTGAGGACCTCATCAAGAATCAGTACCGTCACCGGGAGGTGATTATGGAAGAACAAACATTTAGACAGGCGGTCGAAGATCACCGGGATGTCGTGTTTCGAATCGCATTGACGTATCTGCGCGATCGCGCCGATGCCGATGATGTTGCCCAAGATGTCTTTCTTAAGCTGCTCAAAAGCGATACGCAATTTGAGAGTTGGGAGCATCTTCGTCGCTGGCTTATCCGGGTCACGATCAATGAATGCAAATCGCTCTTTCGAAAGCCATGGAGGCGTGTGGAGGATATTGAGAACCTGGCCGATTCGCTTTCGACGGCGCAGGAGGAGACCAAGGTGGTCCTGTCAGACGTTATGCGACTTCCGGAGCGATTCCGCGTCCCCATCGTGCTCTATTACTATCTGGGCTTTTCGACCTCAGAGATTGCCGAGTTACTGCATGTGCCAGCCGCGACCGTTCGAACGCGTTTAGCTCGCGGTCGATCGAAGCTCAAATTCATCCTAGAGGAGGGCGACCGTGAAATCCAATCAAATCAAGCAGGCCTTCGAGTCCATCCAAGCCGATAGCGATCTTGCCGATCGCGTTCTTAATGCAGCTGAAGGCGAGCCGCTTCGCAAAAGGGGTCATGCTAAGCCCCTCTATGTTGCGGTTATCGGGTGTCTTGTCGGAGTGTTGGCGACCGGAGGGGTCGCCTACGCCGTTATCAATTCCAGCTATTTTGCCTCAGCCTGGGGAAACCACGGCAACGGGGATTCCATTACCTGGACAAACGGCGGCTCATCGGGGACTAAATATACCTACACCAGAGAGTTTGGTGATGGCATCGCGCCCCAAAGCCTGGAGGGTGCAGTCCAGGAGGTTAATCTGTCCGTCGAGGGCAACGGCTATACGCTCGATATCCATGAGATGGCAATCGACCAAAACGGCTGCGGTGCTGTGACGTTTACGCTATCCAATCCAAATGGTGTTAACTACTACAAGCCGGCAGCAGAGACAGGCGAACTTGTTCTCTATGGTGAAGAAGAACAAGGCATCGGCACGCCCGACATGAAGTTCGGCGAGGAATGGGCTGACGCACGCTGCACCATTGATAAGGACACATCAAGCGATACTGTCATTAATGGCACGATGTACTTTGCTTCTATGGATCGCGAGCGAGGTTTTCAACATGCGGTCACCTGGAATATCTCGTGGACCGAGGGCGAAGGCGAGGATGCGAAGCCGTTCGAGGCATCGACGCCCGAGTTTAGCGTTGGAGCGTACGTCGATACAAAGGAACTCCGCTCCGATGACTCGCCTCTCGAGATCAGCCCGTTTTCTATCCAGACACACATCGATGATTTGGGCATTGACGCAGTCACGAAGAAGTTGACGGTTACCTACAAGGATGGATCGGAGCAGATTATCGAAGATGACGACGCAGGGGCGTTCAACTTATATTTTTCTTATACGCGCAATAGCGGAGAGAACATCTGGGTGCCAACGAAGTTGATTGATGTCGACCAAGTGGTCTCAGTAACGCTTGAGGGCACGAGGTGCACGTCAACAGGAGAGACCGAAACGGAAGAGTCCTTTACTATCGTCTATTCGTAAGGTCTGAGGCCGCTTCCTACTAGGGGAAGCGGCCTCTTTTGCGTTAAATGGAAACGCCGCCGATTTCCATGCGACAGATGAGAGCAAATCACCGCCGGAGCGCGACGTTTCCCTAGATAAAACCGACCAAAATAAACCTGTCCCTTTTTGGCAGGTGGCGTTGCCCCGACGAGTATGTCGGATTCCCGGTCCGGGCGGCGCAGGGGTTAAGTTTGTCGCGAGTTCCGCACGCAAAGGAAAGCACTTAATGTGCTTTCCGTCTTGCGCAGGACTGTAGAGCAGCAAACTTAACCCCCGCCCTCAGCCCCGGAGACCCTCCCGGATGGCCCCGAAAAATTTTTTCAAAAAAGTTGTTGCGCGGCGGACAGACTTCTGTGTATACTAATCCCCGCAGCGCACGCGAGCGGAAACAAACGCGAACGTCTGCCTGGGGAGTTAGCTCAGTTTGGTTAGAGCGCCGGCCTGTCACGTCGGAGGTCGCGGGTTCGAGCCCCGTACTTCCCGCCAACGCAATTAAAGCCACGTCTTCGGACGTGGCTTTTTGCGTTTGATGCACTTTGTTTCGATAGAACGATCGCCCTGGTGCATCTTCGCCCAGAATCCCCGCGCCTTCGGGAACGCAAGTAAAATCTAATAAGTATATTTGTCTGAACAACAGCTTTGTTGCGCAACACCTGTTCTACGAGGCAGGGGGTTAGGTTATACTAAATTGCACTGTGCGCCGCATCTGATGCATTTCGCTCCAAGCGCGGCACTCAGTGGATATCCGATTTACCATTTGGATGTCCTGGCGGTCATTTAGCGTCTCGACACAAGCTCGGCCCCGGAGCTCGTTCGAGCTGTTCGTATTCCTTGAAAGGGGAAAAATGGACATATCGAGGAAGACTGATTACGCCCTTCGTATGCTGGCGATGCTTGCCGAGGATCCGGAGCGTTTGCTTTCTGTTCGCACCGCTGCCGAAGAGGTCAATGTCCCGTATTCGTTTGCCCGCTCGATTCAGCACGGTTTGGTCCAGGCCGGTATTGTGGAGAGCCTGCGTGGCGTCCACGGTGGCATGCGTCTCAAGGTCAGTCCGGACGACGTCACTATCCGCCAGGTCGTCGAGGCCGTTCAGGGTCCTATGGTTATGAACGATTGCACCGCGCCCGATGGTGACTGTGCGCGCATGGGCACGTGCTGCTATCATCCCCTGTGGGCCGGAGCCCAGGCGTTGATGCGCGACTACCTCGATTCCGTTTCGCTCGGCGACATCGTCGCTCACCGCCAGTTCCCGGCCGTCGATCCCAAGTTCGCCGACCGCGAAGCGTTTCCCGAGTACGCCACCTGCGCGTGCGCTTACCGGGAGGAATAACGCCGCATAAGGAGCATAGCCATGATTCAGGACCCCTTTCGTTCGATGATTCGTTCGGAAGGGGTCCTGCGTTATCGCGACCTTCCGTGGCGCCGTACGCGTGACCCGTACATCATTTGGCTTTCCGAGGTCATGCTGCAGCAAACACAGGTGCCGCGTGTGGAGGCGCGCATGCCGGTGTGGCTCGATCGTTTTCCGACTGTGCAGGCGCTTGCCCAGGCCGCGCCTTCCGATGTTTTGGACGCTTGGCAGGGCATGGGCTACAACCGACGCGCTCTGGCGCTTCACGGGGCCGCTCAGCGCGTTGTAGAGGACTGGGACGGGGAGTTTCCGCGTGAGACGCGTGACTTGGTCGCTCTGCCTGGTATTGGCCCGGCAACGGCGCAGGGTATCCGGTCGTTTGCGTTTGATCTTCCGGGTGTGTATCTAGAGACCAACGTGCGCACAGTCTTTCTGCATCACTTCTTTCCCGATGTACCGGCTGTTCCCGATCGCGAGCTGGTGCCGCTGATTCAAGCCGCCTGTCCGGCGGCCCCCGGTGCGGTGGCGGATGAGATCGCGCCCTTTGCCGTGCCTCAAGACGATGCCGACACGCCGCGCGCGTGGTATTACGCGCTGCTAGATTATGGCGCGTATCTTAAGAAGACGCTGCCCAATCCGTCCAGGCGCTCGGCGGGCTATAGTCGTCAGTCCAAGTTCGAGGGCTCGCGTCGCCAAAAGCGCGCCCACATTGTGCGCATGCTGCTGGCGGCGCGCGATGGGCAACCGGCAGGTATTACGCTCGATGAAGCCGTTGCAGGCGTTAACGAGATGGAGACGGCAGCCGGCCGAGAGCCGGTCGAGCGCGAGCTGGTCACAAGCATTCTTGCCGATCTGGAGCGCGAGGGCTTTTGCGGCTCCGAGGGCGATCGTTGGCTGAGTGTGTAGCTCACTCGAATCTGAAGAACGGGATTGTAAGGTTTAAATTCTCGGCATGAGGGCATCCTTAAAGCAAGGCCGCTCAAAGTCTGTGGGCGGCATGCGTTGAAGGGAAGTACACCTATGGATTTTGAGAATTCCCAAACCAAGAAGAACCTCGAGACCGCTTTTGCCGGTGAGTCCCAGGCACACACCAAGTATCGCTACTATGCATCCAAGGCCAAAAAGGACGGCTACGTTCAGATCTCGAATATTTTTGCCGAGACGGCGGGCAACGAGTCCGAGCACGCCAAGCTGTGGTTTAAGTATCTGCACGACGGCGCCGTTCCGGGCACTCTGGACAACCTGCGCGACGCCGCTGCGGGCGAGAACTACGAGTGGACCACGATGTACGACGAGTTCGCCAAGACCGCCGAGGAGGAGGGCTTTGTCGAGATCGCCGAGAAGTTCCGTGGCGTCGCCGCCGTCGAGAAGGCCCACGAGGAGCGCTACAACAAACTCGTCGAGCGCATCGAGTCGGGCGAGGTGTTTGAGCGTGAGGGCGTGAAGGTGTGGAAGTGCCTGAACTGCGGGCACCTGCACGTTGGTGCCGAGGCGCCTGAGGTGTGCCCGGTGTGTAACCACCCGAAGGCGTACTTTGAGGAGCAGGTGGTGAACTACTAGCGCTTGGCGCTGGCGTGAGCTGGGCCCGGGGGGGGGGGGGGAGACACAACAGGAGCCCGCCGCGGGGGGCGGGGGGGGGGGGGGGGG
>CAJJZO010000149.1 GCA_905197585.1 uncultured Collinsella sp. | reverse complement strand
AGAAAGGCTGGTGCAGAAATACTGCACGTATCAGATGATGACCCTTTGGTTCAGGAATATATAGAGATCGGTCACCTGTAAGTGTTTATCTACCCGCGCTTTTAGCAATGTAAACCGCGCTTCAGATAAAAAGAGGGAGCGCCGCGCACAACGCGACACTCCCCTAGCGATTCAAGAGAATCTATTAGGCCTCGAGAGCCTTCTTGGCGATGGTAGCCAGCTCGTTGAAGGACTCGATGTCCTCGTAAGCCATCTGAGCCAGGACCTTGCGGTCGAGCTCGATGCCGGCAACCTTCAGGCCGTGCATGAACTGAGAGTAAGAGATGTCGTTCAGGCGAGCAGCAGCGTTGATACGAGTGATCCAGAGAGAACGAATCTCGCGCTTCTTGTTGCGGCGATCACGATACTGATACTGCAGGGAGTGCTGGACCTGCTCTTTAGCATGCTTGTAAGTACGCGAAGCGGCACCGTAGTAACCCTTCGCACGGTGCATAACGGTACGGCGCTTCTTCTTGGCGGCAACAGCGCGCTTAATACGTGCCATGTTCTATCAACTCCTAGACGGTAAAACGAAAAACGGGAACGCGAACTTAGGCGAGACGCGACTTGATGACCTTGCGGTCGGCAGCGGCGATCTCGGTCTCCTGACGGAAGCCACGCTTACGCTTGGTGGACTTCTTGCTCAGGATGTGGCTCTTGAAAGCCTTGGCGCGCATAAGCTTGCCGGTACCAGTCTTGCGGAAACGCTTCTTGGTGCCGCTGTGGGACTTCATCTTAGGCATGAAATACTCCTTAATCGGTTACAGAACACTAGTTACTTGGTATCGCTTGCCGCTTTATCCTCATCGAAGGCGCCCTTAATCGGGGCGAGCAGCATAAGCATGTTACGGCCTTCCATCTTAGGCTTGGACTCGACCGTAGCGTAAGGCTTGAGATCCTCGGCGAGACGCTCGAGAACGTTAAGGCCCTGCTCCGGGTGAGCCATCTCACGGCCGCGGAACATGATGGTGATCTTAACGCGTGCGCCCTTCTTGAGGAAACGCAGAACGTGGCCCTTCTTGGTCTCGTAATCGCCAACGTCGATCTTGGGTCGGAACTTCATTTCCTTGACCTCGACCTTAGACTGGTTCTTACGAGCGGCCTTGGCCTTCATGGCCTGCTGGTACTTGAACTTACCGTAGTCCATGACCTTGCAGACCGGCGGCTCCGCGTTGGGAGCGATCTCGACCAGGTCGAGACCCTGATCGTCGGCGACGCGCTGGGCATCGCGGATGGCGAACAGGCCGAGCTGAGAGCCATCGACGCCAATCAAACGGCACGAAGATGCAGTAATCTCGTCGTTGATGCGGGTGTCATCAGACTTAGCTATTTTCCCTACCTCCATTCATAAAAAAATAACCCGGCGCTTCTCAGCAACCAGGTCGTACACATAGACATCCTCGATTTGAGGAAGAGAATCTAATTTGTATGACCAGTCAGCTGCTCATTGGCGCCAAAAGGTGGGAACCCTCGGGTTCCTCTTTAGGGCATTGCGGGAACAACGCCTTGCGAATAATAACACGTACAGCGCGTTATCACATTACGTACACGAAAAAGGGGCCTTGACCCCCTTGAACGCTCGCTTGCATGTATGGTGCCCGAGGCGAGACTCGAAGGGCCTTCGCTTCGCGAAGCCCCGGGCTTCGGGCGCGTGGCGCCCTCGCCACGCTCCGCTACAGACAGGCCACAGGCCTGTTTGATTAACGCTTCGCGCGCTCACGCGAGTTCGGCACGAAAAAGGGGGCCGCAACCCCCCTTGAACGCTCACTTGCATGTATGGTGCCCGAGGCGAGACTCGAACTCGCACGTTGTTGCCAACGGTGGATTTTGAGTCCACTGCGTCTGCCAATTCCGCCACTCGGGCACGCAATGCGTGAGTTAGTTTATCACAGCTTTCTACCGATTAGTCCGAAAATGGAACTTCGAGCATTTCGATGAGTTCGACCGTGCGGAGCATCTCGCGCTGACGGCATCCGCGACCGTCGACCGAAGCCTCACCCATCTGGTTATCGTAAGGGTCCTCGCGCATGCCGTCGAAAGAGGGCTCAAACTCTGCCTGGAATCGATTGTTGGCCACCATACGCCACGGGTCGAGATTGCCAAAGTAGTGACGGCGGCGCCACTCCTCCCCCATCCTGCGAGCAGAAGATCCAAATGACACGTCGGCGTTGAGCCAACCGGTCTGCGGCGTATAGAACTCTGCCCAGTCGTGCGACCCCACCGAATCGGGCGCAACATACAGGCCGCTCTGCCAACGGGCAGGCACGCCCGCGATACGGCACATGGTGATAAACGTGAGCGCCATAACGCCGCAATCGCCGCGGAGCGAATGCGCACAGTCATCGGCAATAGATCCCAAAAGCAAGTACGGCGGCTGATAGCGATAGTCAATATACTGCGTCAGGTAATCATAGATAGCACGGGCGCGATCGAGCGGATCCTCGAGTCCGTCAACAACACCGGCCGTCAGCTGCTGCAGATACGGTGTGAATGCAATGTGCGGACGGTCCTCGGAAATATCCTCGGGCAGAGGCGCGTCCATACGCGGATGAACCGGAAGTGTGCCACCGTAGACATCACAATAAGCAGCACCGATGTGATAACGATAGGTCACCGAGAATGAGCGTTCACTCGAAGAAGACCACGAGGCGGTACGCGCCGAAGCGTTCGCGGGAGCAACAGCACCCTCCGGCGTCATGTCGAGAATCTCGACACGAGACTGCTGGTGGCAGGTGGCGGCAACGGGAAGCCAAGCGCGAACGGTCTCCCCCTCTAGAGCGCCGGGGACAGACACAGATGCTTTAAGCGTAATGACGCGAGCCAATCCGTTTTGCGACCCCATCTCCTTGAGCATTTCGTTGCGCAGTGCAATTCCGTCCGTAGGATCGGGACGCATGCCGGGAACCTCTTTGGGATATACGCGAAGCGAATCGAGGAAGTTGTCGAGAACGAACAGCTCCCCGTCGATAAAGCGCCAGTCAATACGCTTACGGTCAATCAGATCGTTAAACTGCTCCTCGGTAAACTCAGGCCACTCCTCGCGAATCATCGCAATAGCTCGATCGCGCGACACCGAAAAATGAAGCGGCGTCTCGATCATGCGATACCGCTCGGCACGAACACAAGCAGCCAGCGAAGGCTCAGGGTTCTGCTCCAGAAGGCGATCGCAGGCAGCAACAGCCTGCGTCAAATACCCGGCATCCTTAAGTCGAAGAATCTCGGGCGGCAGACCAATATCGAGATGACGAAAATCATCACAACAAACATCAACAGAGCAACCAACAGGACCTTCGTCAATAACCTTCCCATCCGAAGGCAGCACATTAATAACAGCCATACCAAACTCCAAGTCATTAGAACTCTTGAAGTCCATTGTAGCGAGATAAAAAGAAAGCCCCAATAAAGGAACCCTCAACACCGATATACGGTACCTATAAAAAATGAATTCAGCCCAGTAACCCTGTGGCGAGTTAACGAAGGAGGCCCCGTTCACCCGAAGCTTTTCCCATTGCGCGACTTCTGGCAAAGCCAGGTGAGCGCAAGGGAAAAGCGTAGGGTGAACGGGGCCTCCGACGGGAAAGTTAAACCGCTACTTACGCCTTGTTGACGGAGCCAAACTCCTCCATGAGCTCCTTGGTGCGGGCAACGATGTTGTCGCGACCAGGCTTGAGGAGCTTGCGGGGGTCAAAGCCCTTGCCCTGCTGATCCTTGCCAGCCTCGATGTACTCGCGAACGCCCTTGGCGAAGACGAGCTGCAGGTCGGTGTTGACGTTGATCTTGGAGATACCCAGGGAGATGGCCTTCTTGATCTGATCCTCGGGGATGCCGGTGCCACCGTGCAGAACGAGGGGCAGGTCGCCGGTCTCGGCCTTGATCTCGCCCAGACGCTCGAAGGAAAGGCCAGCCCAGTCGGCGGGATACACGCCGTGGATGTTGCCGATACCGCAGGCGAGGAAGTCGACGCCCAGGTCAGCAATCTGCTTGCACTCAGCGGGGTCAGCGAGCTCGCCGTTGGAGGTCACGCCGTCCTCGGTGCCGCCGATGCCGCCGACCTCGGCCTCGATGGACATGCCCTTGGAGTGGGCAAGCTCAACGAGCTCCTTGGTGCGGTCGAGGTTAAGCTGGAAGGTCTCCTCGTGAGAGCCGTCATACATGATGGACGTGAAGCCGGCCTCGATGCACTTGAAGCAGTCCTCGTAAGAACCGTGATCGAGGTGAAGGGCGACGGGAACGGTAACGCCCGTGGCCTCGACGGCAGCCTTGACCATGTCGGCGCAGACCTTGAAACCGCCCATCCACTTAGCGGCACCAGCGGTGCACTGAAGGATCAGCGGAGACTTGGCCTCCTCGGCGGCCTGGAGAATAGCCAGGGTCCACTCGAGGTTGTTGGTGTTGAAGGCACCGAGAGCGTACTTGCCGGCCTCGGCCTTCTTGAGCATGTCTGCTGCGTTGACGAGCATAAAAGAAACCTCCTGTAAGGTTGCTCCGATAACGCCTGAGATTTTACCACGACATACCCGAGCATAAACGTTCGTTTGTTCACGAATACCATCCGATTGGACAAATTTTGACCGTTTGCCCCACAGAATCGACCCACTGGGGAAAATAGCTTGACGATTGAGCGGTCTTCGTGGTTCGAAAGACGGCTTCGAGCCTACATCTGCATAAACGGGTTCTGCATAAGTTCGCGCGCCATCGTGGTCGAATCGCCATGGCCCGTCAAGCAAACGGTATCGGGCGGAAGCGTCTTGGCAAGTTTGGAAAGCGAGCGCATAATCGCCGCCT
>CAJJZO010000148.1 GCA_905197585.1 uncultured Collinsella sp. | reverse complement strand
CAAAGGAAAGCACTTAATGTGCTTTCCGTCTTGCGCAGGACTGTAGAGCAGCAAACTTAAAACCTGGGCCGCCCGGCCCGGGAATCCGCCCCTGCGTACAGAAGGGGATTCCTTTTGTGTAGGCTTTGCGGAAATGTGCTCATTTTAGGATACGCCCGGCGGCGTGGTCTGTTGACGGCACAGCTAACGGCACGTATCCTATCGAACTGCGTGTTTCGTAGGGGGATGCTGACCCCTCGATTCAAGCCGTTGCACTTTACAGAAAGCTGGAATCATTCGAGAAGGAGTACGCTTTGCCTACTATTAACCAGCTGGTTCGCCAGGGCCGTCGTTCCGTGCCCAAGAAGTCCAAGAACGCTGCTCTGCAGCACAACTCCCAGAAGCGCGGCGTGTGCACCCGCGTCTTCACCACGAGCCCCAAGAAGCCTAACTCGGCTCTTCGTAAGGTTGCCCGTGTTCGCCTTGTCAACGGCATCGAAGTTACTGCTTACATCCCGGGTGAGGGCCACAACCTGCAGGAGCACTCCATCGTGCTCGTCCGCGGTGGTCGTGTCCGTGACCTCCCTGGTGTCCGTTATCACGTCATCCGTGGCGCCTACGACGCTGCTCCGGTCCAGAACCGTATGCAGGCCCGTTCCAAGTACGGTGCTAAGCGCCCCAAGGCTAAATAAGCCAGATAACGTTTTGATACTTTCGCCGTGTGCCGCCTAAGCGCCGCACGGTAGACACTTAAGGAGATTTCACATGCCGCGTCGTGCAGCAGCTAATCGTCGTGAGGTTCAGCCTGACGCCGTTTACAACAACCGCCTGGTGACTCAGCTCATCAACAAGGTCCTTCTTGACGGCAAGAAGGCCACCGCTGAGCGCATCGTTTACACCGCTTTCGAGATCGTTGCCGAGAAGTCCGAGGGCGGCGATGCTCTCGCTACCTTCAAGAAGGCTATGGACAACGTCAAGCCCACGCTCGAGGTTAAGCCCAAGCGTGTCGGTGGCGCTACCTATCAGGTCCCGATGGAGGTCAACTCCCGTCGTTCCACCGCTCTGGGTATCCGCTGGATCGTCAACTTCTCCCGCGCTCGCAAGGAGAAGACCATGGCCGAGCGTCTCGCCAACGAGATCCTCGACGCTTCCAACGGCCTGGGCGCTTCCGTCAAGAAGCGTGAGGACGTCTTCAAGATGGCCGAGGCCAACCGCGCGTTCTCTCACTATCGTTGGTAAGTTAAGGTAAGGAACTAACATGGCTAAGCCTAAGTACAAGCTTTCCGATACCCGTAACATCGGCATCATGGCTCACATCGATGCCGGTAAGACCACCACGACCGAGCGTATTCTTTACTACACCGGTAAGACCCACAAGATCGGTGAGGTCCATGAGGGCGCTGCCACCATGGACTGGATGGTTCAGGAGCAGGAGCGCGGCGTAACCATTACCTCCGCTGCTACCACGTGCTTCTGGAACAAGGACGGTAAGGACTACCGCATCCAGATCATCGACACCCCGGGCCACGTTGACTTCACCGCCGAGGTCGAGCGCTGCCTGCGCGTCCTCGATGGCGCTGTCGCCGTCTTCGACGCCGTTGCCGGCGTCCAGCCCCAGTCTGAGACCGTTTGGCGTCAGGCTTCCACCTTCAACGTCCCCCGCATCGCCTTCATCAACAAGTATGACCGCGTGGGCGCTGACTTCTTCAACGCTATCGAGACCATGAAGGATCGTCTCGACGCTAACGCCGTGGCCGCTCAGGTCCCGATGGGCGCCGAGGACAACTTCTGGGGCGTCATCGACCTGGTCACCATGACTGCATGGGACTTCAAGGCCGACGACAAGGGCATGACCTACCCCGAGCCGATGGACGAGATCCCGGCTGAGTTCGCCGACATCGCTGCCACCAAGCGCGAGGAGCTCCTTGACGCTGCTGCCAGCTTTGACGACGAGCTCATGGAGAAGATCCTCATGGAGGAGGACTTCACCGTCGAGGAGCTCAAGGCTGCTCTGCGCAAGGGCGTTCTGGCCAACGAGCTCAACCTCGTCTTCGTGGGCTCCGCCTACAAGAACAAGGGCGTTCAGGAGTTGCTCGACGCTGTCGTCGACTACCTGCCCAGCCCGCTCGACGTCGAGGCCGTCACCGGTACCGATCCGGACACCGGCGAGGAGATCCAGCGTCATCCTTCCTTCGACGAGCCCTTCTCCGGCCTGGTCTTCAAGATCATGACCGACCCGTTCGTCGGTAAGCTCACCTACGTCCGCGTTTACTCCGGCCGCGCCGAGTCCGGCTCCTACGTGGTCAACGCTTCCAACGGTCAGCGCGAGCGTCTCGGCCGCATCCTCGAGATGAACGCCGCCGAGCGTATCGACCGTGACGACGCTGCCGCCGGCGACATCGTCGCTTGCGTCGGCTTCAAGAACTCCACCACCGGTGACACCCTGTGCGCCGAGGGCAAGGAGATCGTTCTCGAGAAGATCGAGTTCGCTAAGCCCGTTATCGACGTTGCCATCGAGCCCAAGACCAAGGCCGAGCAGGACAAGATGTCCCTGGCTCTGACCAAGCTCGCCGAGGAGGACCCGACCTTCCAGGTGTCCACCAACCACGAGACCGGCCAGACCATCATCGCCGGCATGGGCGAGCTGCACCTGGAGATCATCGTCGACCGTCTGCTCCGCGAGTTCAAGGTTGACGCTAACGTTGGTAAGCCCCAGGTTGCCTACCGCGAGACCGCTGGTCACGACGTCGAGAAGGCTGAGGGCAAGTTCGTCCGTCAGTCCGGCGGTCGCGGTCAGTACGGCCACGCCGTCATCAAGCTCGAGAAGATGGAGGAGGGCTTCGGCTACGAGTTCGTCAACGCTATCGTCGGCGGCGTCGTGCCCAAGGAGTACATCCCGTCCATCGACAAGGGCATCCAGGAGGCCCTGAACACCGGTGTTATCGCCGGCTTCCCGGTCCTCGACGTTAAGGTCACCCTGTTCGACGGTTCTTACCACGAGGTCGACTCCTCCGAGGCCGCCTTCAAGATCGCCGGCTCCATGGCTATCAAGGACGCCCTCAAGAAGTCTGACCCGCAGCTGCTCGAGCCGATCATGGCTGTCGAGGTCGAGACCCCCGAGCAGTACATGGGCGACGTTATGGGCAACCTCTCCGGTCGCCGCGGCAAGATCGAGGGCATGGAGGATCGCAAGAACAGCAAGCTCATCCGTGCCAAGGTGCCGCTGGGCGAGATGTTCGGTTACGCTACCGACCTTCGCTCCCAGACCCAGGGCCGTGCATCCTACACGATGCAGTTCGACTCTTATGAGCCCGCGCCCAAGTCCATCGTGGACGAGGTCATGAGCAAGAACGCCTAAGTTCGAGCTCCCTGTTACGTAATCCGCGAGAGCATCTCTCGCACTCTTTGGAGGTTTAAGTTGGCTACCCAGAAGATCCGCATTCGCCTCAAGGGCTATGATCACGAGGTTGTCGATCAGTCCGCGAAGCTCATCGTCGAGACCGCTCAGAAGACCGGCGCTCGCGTTTCCGGTCCTGTCCCCCTGCCCACCGAGCGCAACCTGTACACGGTTATCCGCTCGCCGCACGTGAACAAGGACTCCCGTGAGCAGTTCGAGATGCGCACCCACAAGCGCCTCATCGACATCCTCGACCCCACCTCGGGCACCGTTGATTCGCTCATGCGTCTCGACCTCCCCGCTGGCGTCGACATCGACATCAAGCTCTAAGCTTTTTGCTCGATAGTGCGATTTGCAAGGCCGCAGCCCTAAGGGTTGCGGCCTTTTTTGTGCCGATGGGGTAAAGGGTCTACACTACTGAACTATTCGACAAACGGGTGTAAGAGTAAAACTGTTGGGGGCAGATATAGATGGTCGAGTGGATCGTTCGTCGTGCGCAGGGCGACCGCGCGCGCGTGGGAACGTTGGCAGGCGTGGTGTGTATTCTCGCCAATGTGGCACTATGCGCTGCGAAGGGTGCAATTGGCGTGCTGTCGGGATCGGTTTCGATCGTGGCGGATGCCATGAACAACCTGTCCGATGCCAGCTCGAATATCGTGAGCGTGCTGGGCTTTAAGCTGGCGAGCAAGCCGGCCGACCCCGAGCATCCTTACGGACATGGTCGCTACGAGTATCTTTCTGGCCTGGTCGTGGCGGCGCTCGTGCTGCTGATTGGCCTTGAGCTTATCAAGTCCTCGTTTGAGCGCATCATCCACCCCGAACCTGTCGTGTTCTCGCTTGCCCTGGTGGCAGTTCTGGCGCTTTCGATGGTTGTAAAGCTGTGGATGGCGGCCCTCAACCAAAAGCTCGGTGATCGCATTGAGTCCGATACGCTGCATGCGACGGCTCAGGACTCAAAGAACGATGTTCTTGCCACGGGTGCTGTGCTGGCGTGCGCGATTGTTTCTCAGGTGACGGGCATCAACCTTGATGCTTGGGTCGGCCTTGCCGTTGGCGTCTATATTGGCTGGAGCGGCTTTGAGCTTATCCAAGATACGGTGAGCGCGCTTTTGGGTCAGGCACCCGATCCCAAGATGGTCTAGCACATCCGAGACAAGATCATGAGCTACCCCGGCGTTTTGGGCGTTCACGATTTGATGGTTCACGACTACGGCCCGGGCAGGAAGTTCGCAAGCGCTCACGCCGAGATGGCAGCCGAGGCCAGCCCGCTGGAAAGTCACGACACGCTCGATAACATCGAGCAGTCGTTTAGGGACGAGGACGGCATGATCGTCACGCTTCACTACGATCCCATCGTGACCGACGATCCAAAGGCGGCGAGCATGCGCCTGCGCATCAATGCTATGGCTCAAGAGATCGATAGCCGCCTTTCGATTCACGATTTGCGTTGCGTGCCGGGCCCCACGCACACCAATGTGATCTTTGACTGCGTGCGACCCTCGGATTTGGGCATAGACGCCGAGGATCTAAAGCACGCGTTGG
>CAJJZO010000147.1 GCA_905197585.1 uncultured Collinsella sp. | reverse complement strand
GCTCCCTGCCGGGCGTGTCGGGCCGCCATTATATTCGCCCCTCCCGCGAGCAGGTGGCGCGTTCCGTTTGTGACGCACTTGGGATAAATTGGGATATTTCCCAACAAACCTGCAGGTAAAACGGGCGCAGTAAAGAGTGGCAGATCAAGACAAACCTTCCGGCGGATTTTGAATGTCTCTATCTGTAACAGGAAGGGGAGATTTTGGGGCTCAGATGTTATAGATTGAGATGTTTGGCTGACGGCTTGCCCGTTTATCTCGATTTGTAACATCTGGAGCCGATTTTCTTGAGTAGTTGTTACAGATTGAGACATTGGGTTCGGAGATTTTTCTTCGTCTCGATTTGTAACGTTTAGCCGAGATTTTGACCCGTAGATGTTACAGATTGAGATGTTTGTGTCCGCGCCAGCCCCGCCCCTAGCCGTGGTCCCATATAAACAAACCCCGTGGTAAACTTGACCGTACTGTAAATAATCCGAAAGGTACCCGTAATGTCCAAGTACATTTCCGAGCTCATGTCGCCGCAGCTTATGGGCGTCGTCTATGCCTTCGTTGGCTTTATCATCGCCCTGTATGTGCTGTCGGTCGTCTATGTGTTCATCGACGCTCGCCGCCGCGGCGCCAGCGCCTACGTGGCATGGGGCATCATCGCCCTCATCCCGTTTGTAGGCCTCATCGCCTACCTGGTCCTGCGCCCGCACTCTTACGCGGCCGACCGCGAGGAGCAGGAGCTGGACATGGCCCTGCGCGAGCGCCAGCTTGCCCAGTACGGAACCTGCCCGCAGTGCGGCGCGCCCATCGAGAAGGACTTCGTGGTCTGCCCGGTGTGCGATACTCAGGTTCGCAACGTCTGCCCCAGCTGCCATCGCCCGCTCGATGCGCACTGGAAGGTCTGCCCCTACTGCCGAACTCGCATCCAGTAACGCATCCATCGCCGGGCCGGCCGCAAGCCCCGGGCACACCGCAAGCCACGCGCGCCCCACACCTCGCGCCCACACGATGAAGCATGCGTAGAAAATCGCCCGCCGTGCCATTAAGGTGCGGCGGGCGCTTGTATACCAAGGCAACCTGCCTATAATGATGCAAGTCAAAAACGCCGAGCGCATCGCACGCACTTGCATCAGGCATCCGAGAGGAGAAAACATACCCATGAAGGCACTCTACAATGACGGTTCGGTGGCCGAGCTCCCGCAGGACGAGGTCACGCACGTCATCCGCCACTCTGCCGCGCACATCATGGCGCAGGCCATCAAGCGCCTCTATCCCGAGGCCGACTTTGCCTACGGCCCCGCGACCGACAACGGCTTCTACTACGACGTCGACCTGCCCGAGGGCGTCAAGATCAGCGAGGATGACTTCCCCGCGATTGAGGCCGAGATGAAAAAGATCGTCAAGGAGAACCTCAAGTTTTCCGTGTACGAGAAGCCCCGCGCCGAGGCCATCGCCCTTATGGAGGAGCGCGGCGAGAAGTATAAGGTCGAGCACATCGGCGACCTGGACGACGATGCCCGCATCACCTTCTACCAGCAGGGCGACTACATCGACATGTGTGTCGGCCCCCACATCTGCTACACCAAGGCGCTGAAGGCCTTTAAGCTCACCGGCGTCTCTGGCGCCTACTGGAAGGGTGACAAAGACAACAAGATGCTCACCCGCATCAACGGTGTCGCCTTTGCCACCAAGGAAGAGCTCGACGAGCACATGCACATGTTGGAGGAGGCCAAGAAGCGCGACCACCGCAAGATCGGCCGCGAGATGGACCTCTTTATGATGCGTGACGAGGCCCCTGGCTTCCCGTTCTTCCTGCCCAACGGCATGATCCTTAAGAACACCCTGCTGGACTACTGGCGCGAGATCCACCACAAGGCCGGCTACGTGGAGATCTCCACGCCGCTCATCATGAACAAGCAGCTGTGGAAGACCTCGGGCCACTGGGACCACTACAAGGACAACATGTACTCCACCGTTATCGACGACGAAGAGTACTGCATTAAGCCCATGAACTGCCCGGGCGGTGTGCTGGTGTACGCCTCCAAGCCGCACTCCTACCGCGAGCTGCCCATCCGCGCTGGCGAGATTGGCCTGGTGCACCGTCACGAGCTGCGCGGCGCCCTGCACGGCCTGTTCCGCGTGCGCTGCTTTAACCAGGACGACGCCCACCTGTTTGTGCGTCCCGACCAGCTGACCGACGAGATCGTGGGCGTGGTCAACCTCATCGACTCCGTGTACCAGAAGTTTGGCTTTAAGTACCACGTTGAGCTTTCCACCCGCCCCGAGGACTCCATGGGTTCGGACGAGGACTGGGCGCGCGCCGAGGAGGGCCTGCGCACCGCTCTGGAGCAGCTGCACATGGACTACGAGGTCAACGAGGGCGATGGCGCCTTCTATGGCCCCAAGATCGACTTCCACCTGGAGGACTCGCTCGGCCGTACCTGGCAGTGCGGTACCGTCCAGCTCGACTTCCAGATGCCGCTCAACTTTGACCTGGAGTACGTGGACGCCGACGGCACCAAGAAGCGCCCCATCATGCTGCATCGCGTGTGCTTTGGCTCCATCGAGCGCTTCATCGGTATTCTGATTGAGCACTTTGCGGGCAAGTTCCCCACCTGGTTGGCTCCCGTGCAGGTCAAGGCACTTCCGGTTTCCGAGAAGAGCCGCGACTACGCCCACGAGGTGTGCGCCAAGCTGGAGGAGGCCGGCATTCGCGTGGTCTGCGACGACCGCGACGAGAAGATCGGCTACAAGATCCGCGAGGCCCGCAGCATCGACCGCGTGCCCTACATGCTCATTCTGGGCGAGAAGGAGGTCGAGGCCGGCAACATCTCCGTCCGCGATCGCTCCAACGAGACCGTTCAGATGAGCGTTGACGAGTTTGTGGCCAAGGTGCTCGAGGAGATCAAGACTCGCGCCTAAGGCGAACTTCACAACTATTAACAAAGGCGACCGTCCACAAAGGGCGGTCGCCTTTTTCATGCCCAAATAAGAAAAGCCGCTGGTTGAGCGGCTTTTTTTGTTGCACAAAAAGGTACAGGTTTTTGTAGGGGGCTATGGAGATGTACCTACTAGCAGTACATTTTGCGCAATCTGGGCAAACGCTGATTAATTGCTCGTATAATGACGTCTGTTGAAAGTTACAAAAACCTGTACTTTTGCGACTGCGCCTAGCTGCGAGCGAGAAGCCTGTTCTAAACGCCCCTGCATTTGCGTGCATCGCAAAGCCAAAAAGAGGGGGCGAGAACATGGAACAGACGGCACGGCGCCAAGAGCAGCTGCCGGGCGCATTTAACGGCGCCACCACCAACAGCCAGCACGGCCGCGTCCGCTGGTATCTGGTCCATACCCCCAATGGAAAAGAGCGCGAGACCTGTGAAAAGGTCCGTCGAATTATCCCGCACGAGTTGATGCAGGACGCTTTTGTGATGCAAAAGGAGTTCTGGTTTAAGCAGGACGGCGCCTGGTCGCTCCAAACCAAACCCATGTACAAGGAATACTTCTTCGTCGCCACGCACGATGCCGCCGCGCTCGATAGGGCCCTGGCCCAGTTGAGCTTTGGCTGTCGCATCTCCGGCAGTAGGGAACGGGCGTACATGCCCATGCCGGACGATGCGCAGGATTGGTATCGCAGCGTTCTGGACGATGACGGCGTGGTGCGCAACAGCGTCGCGCGCATAGAAGACGGCGTGTTGCACATAGAGCAGGGTCCCTTGGTGGGGCAAGAGGCCCGCGTGCACAAGATCGACCGTCGCAAGCGCTGGTGCCTAGTGGACGTAGGCGAAGGCGATTCCAGCTTCATGGAAGTGCTTCCGCTCGACGTTCCTATCAAAACGTAAGGGAGACGTTGCACCAGCTATTCGTTCGCATTTTTGAATTTACCGATTGGGGGATCCCTGGGGAACAGGGACGTAAGTTTGACTGTGGCTGCTAAGGAAATGACAGAGAGCTGTGCATCAGTGGGGGATGCACTGGCTTTTAATCAGATTAAGCCGAGCGGTACGCTTGGTTACCGCTTTATTAAGAGGCTGTTTGATCTGGTGTTCAGTCTTTTGATGAGCGTACTGCTGCTTATCCCCATCGCCATCGTGTGCGCGCTCATTAGCCTTGAATCACCTGGCAGTCCTATGTATACGCAAGAGCGCGTCGGCAAGGGTGGAAAGACCATTAAGATCTTCAAGCTTCGTAGCATGGTCGCCGATGCGGGTGATGTGCAGAAGTATTTGAGCCCTGAGCAGCTACATCAGTGGGAAGTCGAACGTAAAGTTGATGATGACCCTCGTATTACCAAGATTGGTCAGTTCATTCGTAAATGCTCTATCGACGAGATGCCTCAGTTTATCAATGTCTTGAACGGAGACTTGTCTGTTATTGGGCCTCGCCCCATAACACGGGATGAGCTTGAGCAGCATTTTACGGATGAAGAAAAAGTCGAGTTGCTCTCTGTCCAGCCTGGAATTACTGGACTTTGGCAAGCGACCGATCGTAACGAGGCGACGTTTGAGAGTGGTTTGCGTCAAAAGATTGAGCTTCGCTACGTTCGGAATCGCTGCTTCCGTATGGACTGGAAGTGCTTTACCGGCACTTTCGGCGCTATGTTCGGTAAAGAGAGGACGGGGCGATAGATGGACATCTCCGTCATCATTCCGACTCTTAATGCTGAGCATGAAATCGATAGGCTTTTAATTGCCCTCGAACATCAGTCTATTCAGCCGGTTGATATCCTGATCGTTGATTCCGCTTCGGAAGATAAAACTATAGAGCTGGTCCGGCAGCACAAAAGAGTCCGCCTGCTGAAGATTGATCGCCAGGATTTCAACCACGGCACCACAAGAGACATGGCGCTAAGGGAGTCCAGGGGTGACTTTGTATGCTTCCTTACCCAAGATGCTGTGCCCGTTTCTGATGATTACCTGGAGCGGCTTGTTGCTCCCATGATTGATGATTCCGATATTGCTCTCGTAAGCG
>CAJJZO010000146.1 GCA_905197585.1 uncultured Collinsella sp. | reverse complement strand
ATCTCGTCGCCGTCGCGGTTGTAGGCGCTCGTAAAGCAATAGCCCGCGTCGTCGGTGGTGCCGGTCTTGCCGCCGATGTTGCCATCTTGGCCCAGCAAATAGTTATGCGTGTCCATGGAATGCGAATGGTCGGTGCCGTCGGCGCCCGTGACCTCGATCCAGGAATCCTCGCTCGCTACGACCTCGCGGATCGTGTCGTTTTTCATGGCCTCCTGCATCATCAGCGCTACGTCGTGTGCGGTTGAGTGCATATTGCCAGCCCACTCATCAAAGTCCAGACCATGCGGGTTTTCAAAAAGCGTACCGGTACAGCCGAGCTTCTTAGCGCGCTCGTTCATGGCCTTCACAAATGTGGCCTCGGCGTCTTTGGTCTTGGGGTCGATCTTCTTGCCCACATATTCGGCGAGCACGATGGCGGCGTCGTTGCCCGAGGGAATCATCAGACCGCGTAGTGCCTGCTCCACGGTAAGCTCGTCGCCTTCGAGCAATCCGGCGGTCGAATTACCCACGGTGGCTGCGGCGTTGCTCACCGTGACCTTCTCGTCCATCTTGCAATTCTCGACGGTTAGGATTGCGGTCATGACCTTGGTGATCGAGGCGATTTTGACCTGCTCATCGGCGCCGCGCCCATAGTAGACGGTACCGTCTTTGCCCATGACGAGGGCATTGGTCGCATCGATATCGGGCAGGTTTTCGGCCGTGATGCCGCGCGCATCGGCGGTTTTGCCGCAAACATTGTCGGTCGTGAGCACTTGGGCGCCGGCGACGGTGGGCGCGCCAGCGGCAAGGGCGATAGCGCAGACAAAGCCGGCGGCAAGCTGGGCTGAGCGCTTTGCAAAAGAGGTGAGGGACTTCACAGATTTCGCTTTCGACGGGATGGTCTCTTCTGAAACTAGAGTATATCGTTTGCCGGCGTCGGCGATCATCGCGTGCGTGCGTGGCCCACATCCGCGCCCGAACGGGCACAAGGGTGCTTAAGGCCGACTTAATCACCCACGCTTGTTGTGTGTGGCGTGCGTCGCCTCAGGCATAATGGAGCGCGAGAGGAGCACGCATGAACGAGCGCATACTGGTAGTTGATGACGAAAAGGCCATCGCCGACTTGGTTGGCATCTACCTTACAAAAGAGGGCTTTGATGTCCAGATTGCCTATAGCGGGGCCGATGCTGCCAAGGCGATTTTGGAGCAGGAGTTCGATTTGGCGCTGCTAGATGTCATGCTGCCCGATATCGATGGGTTTGAGCTGCTGCGTACGATCCGTTCCAGCCATACCTATCCCGTGATCATGCTGACGGCGCGCGATGCCCAGCAAGACAAGATCGGGGGCCTTTCGCTTGGCGCGGACGATTACGTGGTTAAGCCGTTCCGTCCGCTGGAGCTCATCGCGCGCGTGCACGCTCAGCTTCGCCGCTACACCAGCTACGGTAGCCGTGCACAGGCGGCCGAGTCGCCGACCATTCAGCTCGACGGCTTGGAGATCAACCGCGACGCTCGTTCCGTGACGGTGGACGGTGCACCGGTACGCCTCACACCCACCGAGTATTCAATCTTGCTGTATCTGGTCGAGCATCGCGGCAGCGTGGTGGCCGTGGAGGACCTGTTCCGCGCGGTGTGGAGCGAGGATTTTATGCCCGGCTCCAACAATACGGTGATGGTGCACATTCGCCACTTGCGCGAAAAAATCGGCGACGACGCACAAAAGCCACGCTTTATCAAAAACGTCTGGGGCGTCGGCTACATCATCGAATAACGCTTTTCGCTTGTGAGGATCTTGATATGACAAAAGACGATAGGCAAGCGTTCGAGGTGCCCGATCGGCTCTTTGAATACGTGAGGTCGGTCGTCGACAACCGCGCGCTTGCAACGGTGCTGCTCTTTTTGCTGAACCTGCTGCTGATTGGCATCGACAACATCGTCGGAATCTTGGCGGTGCTGCTTGTCGGCTTTTTGCTGATCGATCGATTTGAGATCGTGTGCCGCTGCGTGGTGATTGGCGGCGCCGCGTGGGCCATGACGTTGGCGATTGGCGCCATGGCGCTCGGCGGCATCGAAGGGCCGGTGCTGTTCGATGCCGGCTTTGTATTCAACATGCTTGGCTTTGTGCTGGCGCTTGCAGCGTGCGTGCTGTTCTTGTGTGGCCGCGCCCTGTACTACCAGGGCTACGAACAGGGCGAGCAGCATGCCGATTGTGTGCTGGCCGCTCGTATTCAAGATCGCCTGATCGATCACCCCGACACCTGGGACAACATCGACGGCGACTTCTTGGAGGTCGAGGGCGCCCTTAACCGCGTGCGTGACCGTGAGCGCAAGGTGCAACAGGCCTTGCGTGACGAGTCGCATCGCAAGGACGATCTGGTCACGTACTTGGCACATGACCTACGCACCCCGCTTGCCAGTGTGGTGGGCTATCTTTCGCTGCTGCAAGAGGCTCCCGAGCTGCCGGTTGAGCAACGTGCGCACTTTACGGGCGTGGCGCTCGACAAGGCGCACCGGCTCGATGCACTCATCGAAGAGTTCTTCGATATCACACGCTTTGACTTCCACGATATCGTGCTCACGCGCGGCTATGTTGATCTGGGGTTGCTGCTGGCTCAGGTGGCTGACGAGTTCTATCCCATCCTCAACGAGCAGCATAAGGAAGCCCAAGTTGATATCCACGAGGACCTGACGGTGCTCGTGGATGGCGACAAGATGGCTCGCGTGTTCAACAACATCATGAAAAACGCCGTCGCCTATAGCTATGAGGGCTCGACTATCACGATTGAGGCCGGGCGCCAAGACGATGGCGGCGTGCGCGTTCGCTTTATCAATCAGGGCGATCCTATCCCTGCGGCTAAGCTCAAGGTGATCTTTGAGAAGTTCTATCGCCTGGATGCGGCGCGTGCGACCAATCGCGGTGGTGCCGGTCTGGGCCTTGCTATTGCCAAGGAGATCATCGCGGCACACGGCGGTACCGTTGCATGTGAATCGACGCCCGAACACACGATATTCACCATCGAGCTGCCCGCCGCATAGCCAGCGTGCCCTTACAAACACTTGACAATGCGCTCACGTGCATATGAGCCGCGATTTCTACTATCGATACTGCTGAATTGATATCGATGTGGAGGTATGCGGTATGACGGCTGCTGCGGCTGTGGAGCCCACGGAGCTTGAAGAACTCATGGAAGCGCAGGCCGAGGCCGCGCACGAGCGCGAGGTTGGGGATGCGACTCGCCCCACGGCAGAGGATCTTGCCGCCTCGCCGACGCGCATCGACGTCGAGGGCCTCGACCTGTTCTATGGCGACCATCATGCGCTCAAGGACGTGAATATCAAGATCCGCGACAAGCAGATCACCTCATTTATCGGGCCTTCGGGCTGCGGAAAGTCCACGTTGCTGCGCTGCTTTAACCGCATGAACGACGGCATCAAGGATTGCCGTATCGAGGGCAAGATTGCGCTCGATGGTCAAGATATCCTGGGCGATTACGACATCTGCCGTTTGCGCCAGCGCGTGGGCATGGTGTTCCAGCGCCCCAACCCGTTTCCCATGAGCATCTACGACAACGTCGCCTATGGGCCGCGCGGTATGGGTGTGCGCGACCGCGTCGTGCTCGACGAGCTGGTCGAGGACTCCCTTCGTCGCGCTGCGCTATGGGATGAGGTCAAGGACAAGCTCAAAGAGTCGGGTCTGGGTCTTTCGGGCGGCCAGCAGCAGCGTCTGTGCATCGCCCGCGCGCTGGCCGTGCAGCCCGACATTCTGCTGATGGACGAGCCGACCTCGGCACTCGACCCTGTGTCGACGCTGGTGGTGGAGCAGCTGGCCTGTGAGCTCAAAGAGACCTGCACGCTCATGGTCGTTACGCACAATATGCAGCAGGCGGCGCGTATCTCCGATTCGGTCGCATTCTTTTTGCTGGGTGAGCTGGTGGAGCACGCGCCCACCGCGCAACTCTTCAAGAATCCGACCGATCCGCGCACGGCGGATTATTTGACGGGGCGTTTTGGCTGATACCATCTAGTAAAGGTACCTTTAGGGTTAAGATGCGGTCATGCCGGCCGCAAAGGGGTTCAACATGATCTATTACGTCGAGGACGATGACAACATCAGGGATTTGACGGTCTATGCGCTGCGCAAGCAGGGGATTGAGGCCGAAGGCTTTTCGTGCGACGGTGAGTTTAAGGCTGCCGTGGCGCGACGGGTACCCGATGCCGTCCTGCTCGACATCATGCTGCCCGATACCGATGGCTTGGCGATTATGCGTCGACTGCGTGCCGATCGCCTGACGGCGACGGTGCCCATCATGATGCTTACCGCCAAGGATACCGAGCTCGACAAGGTGATGGCGCTCGATGGCGGTGCCGACGATTACCTGACTAAGCCGTTTTCGCTCATGGAGCTTGCGAGCCGCTGCCGCGCACTGCTGCGTCGCGGCGGCATGGTCAAGCAGGCGAGCGATGTGCTCAGCGTGGGCGACATCGTGCTCTCGCCCAGCCATCGTGAGGTGACTGTTGCCGGCGAGTCGCTTAAGCTCACCCTGCGCGAGTTCGACCTGCTCGAGTACCTCATGCGCAAGCCCGGCGTGGTTTTTACCCGCGAGTCGTTGCTGCAGAGCGTGTGGGGCTGGGACTTCGACGGCGGTTCGCGCACCGTTGACGTGCACGTGCAGACGCTTCGCCAAAAACTGGGCGAGCATGCCAGCGCCATCGAGACCGTGCGCGGCGTGGGCTACCGCTTGGCCGAGCCTTCTGCCGGCGATGGTGCCAAAGGCGACGACACCGCGGCCACCGCATCGGAGGAGTAACCCGTGGTCTTCGCCCCCCAGGGAAAACATACGCTGTCGCACCGCGTTTTTGTGACGATCTTTGTCTGCGCCATGGCGGTTATCGTGGCGTTTACGGTGCTGGGTGCGTTCTTTGTGCAAAACACCTTGGCGGATGCCACGAGTGCCAATCTGGCGCAGGAAACCGAGCTCATTGCTGCCGCTCTCGACGAACAGCAGGAGCCCATCCCGTTCTTGCGTAGTCTCGATCGCGAGGACTTGCGCATCACGCTGATTAACAAGGATGGATCGGTTGCCTACGACAACGAGGCGTCGCCTTCCACACTGCCCAA
>CAJJZO010000145.1 GCA_905197585.1 uncultured Collinsella sp. | reverse complement strand
CCCCCAAAAAACCCCCCCCACAACTAGTCCCACAAAAAACACCCCGCCGCCCCACATGCCCCCCCCAAATTATCCCGGGGGGGGGGGGGGGGCCAAATTCAAATCGGCCCCCCGGGCCCCACTTCTAAGTTGCGGTGAAATAGGGACTGTTTTTGCTGGCAAAAGGCCTAATTAATCCCTATTTCACCGCAAGTTTTGATCAGTTGTTGGGATTACTTCACCTCGACAGGCTTGGCGCTGGGATAGCGCTCCTCAAAATCTAGGCGGTACTTATTGTCATTGGTGCCCGCCACGTTGTCGCGCGACAGCGGCGCCACGATCTCATTCTTGTGATCCGCAGGCTTGGTGTATTTCAGGCTGATCTCCCAGGCATCACAGATTGCGTCAATGCGGTGATCCAGGTCGTCATACAGGGCAACGATGTCTTTCCAGGAACTGTAGTTCTTAGAGCTCGTCGGGACGTCCAGGTCCTCGACGATGTCGTAATACTGCTCGATGGTGTCCTCTGTGCGCTCGGCGACGTCGGCGAGATTTTGACGGGTGGTGCGATCTTCTTCCAGATAGCTGCCGTTGAAGTTCTGCGCGCAGCCACGGACGTAGTTGTCGAGGTCTTCGAGCAAGTCGTAGTATTCGCTCAGTCGGCGGTAGAGATTCTGCTCGGAGAGCGTTGCTTCGCCGCCATCCTCGTCGTCATCGTCATCGTCATCGTCATCATCGTCGTACAGGCTGTTGGGATCGCCGAGAGGCTTTAGGTCATCGTCGTCGACGTCATGGTGCAGCTTAGCTACCTCGGCAGTCGTCTGCGTGGCGGCGCTGTCGAAAGGCTTGATCACAAAGAAAACGACCAGGGCGATGATGATCGCCACCAGCACAACGATAACGGCGATAAGCGGCCCGGCGCCGCTCTTTTTGGGAGCGGGGGTCTGTGGCGAAGCGGGCGCGTATGCGGGAGCCGGCTCCTGTTGGGACGAGCCGCTCGCGACGGGTATGCGCTGCGTGGTCTCGACGGCCGCGGGGCCTGCGGCGGGGTCGGGGCGATAGGCGAGGGGGTCGTCCGCCTTGGCTTGCGGCGTATCGAGGGAACCGGTCTGCTCGAAAGCGGGCTGGCTATCGCTCGCGGTTGTTTGCTCAACGGGTGCACCGCACGAGGTGCAGAACTTGGCATTATCTGCAAGAAGCTTGCCGCACGAGGCGCAATACCGAGACATTGCCACTCCTTTCGCCACATTTCAATGCAATACGACGATTATACCCAGCGCCCAAAAATCCCCATCATAAGTTGCGGTGAAATAGGGACTGTTTGGCGGTCTCAGAGCTTCAATCAGTCCCTATTTCACCGCAACTTCGGGGATGCCTCGATGGCTAGGTTGTGGGGGTCATTGGGGACGTTCTTAAACGACTAGTCATTCAAGAACGTCCCCAATGACTAGGTGGGGTTTGGGACGCGCCTGCCCCTGGGGTATCATGGCTTGGTTGCTATAACTCGCATTTACGCGCCTTGTAGGAAGGGGCTGCGCCCATGGCTTTTGAGCCCGCTCAACATAGCTTCATTACGCTCGAGGGTGTCGATGGCGCCGGTAAATCTACGCAGGCGCGCCTGCTTGCCCGTGCGCTCGACCTTGCCGGCTACCAGGTTGTGACCCTGCGCGAGCCGGGCGGTACCGCCATCAGCGAAAAGATCCGTGCTCTGCTGCTCGACCCCGCCAATACGGCGATGGGCGACACCTGCGAGTTGTTGCTCTACGAGGCCGCGCGCGCCCAGTTGGTGCACGAGGTCATCGCCCCCGCGCTCGCAGCCGGCAAGGTGGTCCTGTGCGATCGCTTCTACGATTCCACGACCTGCTACCAGGCGTTTGCCGACGGCCTCGATCGCCAGATGGTGCGCGATGCCAACAACCTGGCCGTCGCGGGGACGCACCCGGCGCTCACGCTCGTCTATCACATCACGCCCGAGCAGGCGGCGCTGCGCATGGCCGCCCGTGGTGCGGCAGACCGCATGGAGGCCAAGGGTATGGCCTTCCAAGAGCGTGTTTACCAGGGATTTTGCGCCATTGCCGCTGAGGAACCAAACCGCGTAAAGCTCATCGACGCGACCGCGTCCATCGAGGACGTCTTCGCGCAGACGGTTGAGCAGGTTTGCGCCTACGGCCTCCACATTTCCCAGGATGCCGTCGCTGCCGCGCTAGCCCAGGAGGCCGAGTAATATGGCCCCCGCTCAGGCAAGCCTGCTGGCCAAGCTCGACACCCAACAGCGCGTGCGCGACTTTTTGACCAACGCCATCGCAAGCGGCCGCGCATCGCACGCCTACCTGTTCTTGGGCGCGCTCGGCGCGGGCAAGCTCGACGCCGCGTGGGCGCTCGCCCAAGCCTTCCTGTGCGAGCAGGACGGCTGCGGCTCATGCGATGGCTGCGTGCGCGTCGCCCGCCATACGCACCCCGATGTGCACTATTACACGCCCGAGAGCGCCACGGGCTACCTCATCGCCCAGACCCGCGAGCTGCTCGACGACGTGCCGCTGGCGCCCATCCGTGCCAAGGCCAAGGTCTACATCATCGACCGTGCCGAGCAGCTGCGCGCCAACACCGCCAACGCACTGCTCAAAACGCTCGAGGAGCCGCCCGAGGGCGTTATGTTTATCTTGCTGGGCACCTCGGCAGACGTGATGTTGCCCACTATCGTGAGCCGCTGCCAGTGCGTGCCGTTTCGGCTGGTATCGCCCGCCGTCGCCGCGCAGGCCGTGAGCCGCGCCACCGGTCAGGACCCTGCGCGTTGCCGCATGGCGGTCGCCGTGGCGGGGAGTCCCACGCGTGGTATCGAGTTCCTCAAGAGCGCCGAGCGCCAGGACGCCCGTCGCCAGATGGTCCGTGCCATCGACTCGCTCATCGCCGCCGACGAGGCCGATGTGCTCAGCCGTGCCAAGTCGCTCATCGTCGCCGTCAAGGCGCCGCTCGCCGAGGTCAAGTCCACGCAGGAAAAGGTGCTCGAGCAAAATGCCGACTACCTGTCGCGTGGAGCATTGAAGCAGCTTGAGGACCGCAACAAGCGCGAACTCAACGCGCGCGAGCGTTCGGGTATCATGGAAGCGCTGGCGAGCGCGCGGACGCTCATGCGCGACGTGCTGCTGACGCTTCAGGATGAGGCGGCAGACGTTGTGAACGAGGACGTGCGCGACACGATCGGGCGGCTTGCCGCGGCGACGAATGTTGCGGGTGCCACCCAGGCGCTCGAGGCGGTTGCCACCGCTGAGCGCAACATCGCCAGAAACGTTACTCCCCAGCTGGCCATCGAGGTCATGCTGTTCGATATCAGGAAGGCACTGAAATGCCGTTAGTCGTACCCGTTAAGTTTACCTACGCCTCGCGCGACCTGTGGTTCGACCCGCAGGATCTGGATATCCTCGAGGCAGATTACGCTATCTGCTCCACCGAGCGCGGAACCGAGATTGGCCTGGTCACGGCCGATCCCTTCGAGGTGCCGCTCGACGAAATCGGTCAGCCGCTTAAGCCCGTGCTGCGCGTGGCGAGCGACATCGACCTGCAGCTTGCCGATGACTTGGCCATCCAGGGTGACGAGGCCATGGTCGACTTCCGCCGCCTGGTCAAGGAGCTCGACCTCGAGATGAAGCCGGTCGGCGTCGAGTATCTGTTTGGCGGCGAGAAGGCTGTGTTCTACTTTGCCGCCGAGGAGCGCGTCGATTTCCGTCAGCTCGTCAAGGACCTGTCCTCGACGCTGCACATTCGCGTCGACATGCGCCAGATCGGCGTGCGCGACGAGACCCGCCTGGTGGGCGGCTATGCCCAGTGCGGCCAAGAGCTCTGTTGCACGCGCTTTGGCGGACAGTTTGAGCCGGTTTCGATCCGCATGGCAAAAGAGCAGGACCTGCCGCTCAATTCGTCCAAAATTAGCGGCGTCTGCGGCCGCCTGATGTGCTGCCTGCGCTACGAGTTCGAGGCGTACAAGGACTTTAAGAGCCGCGCGCCCAAAAAGAAGACGCTTATCGACACGCCGCTTGGCAAGGCGCGCATCCAGGAATATGACACGCCGCGTGAGCAGCTGGTGTTGCGCCTGGAGAACGGCAAAGTCTTTAAGGTCAACCTGGCCGACATGACCTGCTCTGAGGGCTGCAAAAAGAAGGCCGCCGAGCAGGGCTGCAACTGCCGTCCCGACTGCGTGACGCGCGATGTGCTCGAGCGTATCGAGTCGCCCGAGATGCGCTTGGCGCTTATGGAGCTCGACCGCGAGAACGGCGTCGACGTGGGCGATGGCCTGTCGAGCGCCGACCGTCTGGCGGGGACGACGATGCCCAAGCGTCGCCGTCGCGATGCGGACGCCGATGCCCGTGCCGGTCAGAGCCAGAGCGAGGGTCGCGGCCGCGGTAAGGGTCGCGGCAAGGCCGAGGCGCCCGAGGCCGAGGAGGCTGCCGGTGGACGTCGCCGCCGCAAGCGCTCGGGTTCGGGCGATGCCGGCGAGGCCGCTCCCGCGGGCAAGAACTCCCCCCGCGAGCGCGAGGCCCAGCAACCTCAGCAGCAAAACCGCGGCGGTGGCATGAATCCCACGCGCCGTCGCCGTCGCCATTTGTCGAGCGAGGAGCGCGAGGATGCCTTCCGCGCCGCAGCCGCTCGCGAAGCCGGTGCCGCCCCCAAGGGTGGTTCGGGTTCCGATACGCCTGCCGACAAGGGCGGCAAGCAGCGCAACGATGACGATCGCGCCCCGCGTCCGCGTCGTCGCCATTCCTCGGGCACGCAGCAAAAGCCCTCGGTGCCCTCCGTGGCCGATCAGGTCTCGGATGGCGAGGTCAAGGTCACGCGCCGTCGCCCCGGAGATGGCGGAGGGGCGGCCGCCAAGGCCGTGCGTGGCGCTGCTCGTGACGAACGCGAGCCGCGCGAAGATCGTGGTGGCGAGGGTTCGGCTGATCAGGGCCAGAAGCGCCGTCGCCGTCGTCGTTCCCGCAAGCCGCGTCAAGATGGTGGTGAGGGCTCGACCCCGTCTTCGTCCGCACCACAACCGCCCGCCGGAGAATAACGCCCGCGAGCGGATTTAGCCCGCCTTGCCCCGAGCGCATCGGGGTATCATAGCGCCGAATCAACAACCCTCCCTGCGACCGAACGT
>CAJJZO010000144.1 GCA_905197585.1 uncultured Collinsella sp. | reverse complement strand
CGTTGAGCAACGAGCGACTGCCCGCAATGGTCGCGCAATTCGCACCGCCCTCACGACACTTCGATATGCCGACGCCCGCGCCGAGAGCGGCGGGGAATCGGTCGCCCGAGCCGTCATGATCGAGACGGGCTTTGCGCCCGACTGGCTTCAATACGAGCTGACGGACCCCTTCGATTCGGCCAAGCCCATACGAACGGACTTTGCCTGGGAGCGCCAGGCGCGGGAACTCACGCTGGGCGAGCTCGACGGGCTCATCAAATATACCGACCAGACCATGTTGGCCGGACGCACCACCGCCGAAGCGCTCGTTGCCGAACGACAGCGCGAGGCGCACCTATCGCTCTACGGTCACCCTCTACTGCGCTTTACCATGAACGAGGTCCGCTCGGCAGGAATGTTCGCCAAAAAGCTGCAGACGGCAGGCATCCGGCAGACCGCGCTGCCAACATGGCTCAACGATATTGAACTGTAGGGGCTGCTGAGCTTATGCCCGCCTGCCCACCAAACTGGGACACACCTTCCGGTTGGCAGCACCCGCGGAAACCATGTCCCAGATTGAGTGCTCAAAACGGGATGCGCTTTCCAGATGGCATGCCTAGCGGAAACCGTGTCCCAGAATCAAGGTCTAGAACGGGACACGCTTTCCGCAGTCCCCGCCCAGCGGAAAGCGCATCCCGGAATAGACGCTCAAGCTGGAGCGCAGTTTCCGCTGAGGTTCCATCCGGAAACCGTGTCCCACTCCGAGCGTCAATTCTGGGATGAACTTTCCGCCAGAGGGTTCAGCCGGAAACGGCATCCCACTCTGAAGCGAAATTCTGGGACGCAGTTTCCGGTTGAGGGCTGTTCCGGAAAGTGTGTCCCATTCCAGACGCGGATTCCGGGATGCGCCTTCCGTTTGAAGCTCCAACCGGAAAGCGCATCCCACTCTGGAGCCGAATTCCGGGACGTACTTTTCGCCAGAGGCTCTACCGGAAAACGAATCCCATTCTGAGCGCCGAATCCGGGATGCAGTTTCCGCTTGAGGGCCGATCCGGAAAGCACGACCCGTTCTGAGGCTTGAATCCGGGATGCAGTTTCCGCTCCAAACAAAAGGCCCCGGCTCGCGATGGAGTCGGGGCCAAAGGCGCAGCGTATGTAGTTGATGCTGAGCGCGAACAGCTCGTCAGCAATGGCCGTCCGCGCTCTACCCTACCCGCGATTGCGGGCGCGGCTGTAGGGCGTATCCGCCATGGGCAGATTTGGACGCAGCTTGCCGTCAAACGCGCGGTAGGCATTCTGTACGGCGGGCGCCGTGGGGATCGTTGCGATCTCGCCGATGCCCTTGCCGCCGTATGCCACGGGCAGCAGCTCATCCTTCTCCACGTAGATGGCATGGATATCCGGAATCTCGGGCGCACGGAACAGCCCGAGCGTACCGTACCTTGCCTGGGGTACGCAGTCCTTGAGCGGCCAGTCCTCGGTAAGCGCATAGCCCATACCCATGAGCACGCCGCCTTCGATCTGACCCTGGATGGAGATGGGGTTGGCCACCTTGCCGGAATCGTGCGCGGCATAGACCTCGCTCACGCGGCCGTCATCATCCAGAATGACCACATGCGTGGCAAACCCGTAGCAGATGTGGCTCTTGGGGTTGGGAACGTCGGCGCCCAGCTTGTCGGTCGGCTCCAGGTACACGTAGCCAAACTCGCATCCCTCGAGCGCCTTGATGGCAGCCGCGGGATCCTGAGGATGCATACCCTGGCCGGCGACGAGCTCCTGCGTGTGCAGCTGATAGGCGTGACCGTCGTCGTACTCGATCTTGACGCCGTCGCCATGCGCATTCACGGGAGCGGCGGGCGCAGACTTGCCGGCCTCGATGTCAAGCATGGCATCGCGCAGCAGGAAGGCGGCACCGCGCACGGCCTCGCCGGTCACGACCGTCTGACGCGAGCCAGACGTGGTGCCGGAGTCGGGAGCGTTCTCGGTGGAGCACTCGCCGTTGGCAATGCAGCTCAGCGGCAGACCGCAGGCCTCGGCAACGTCCTGCAAAAAGACGGTATTGCAGCCCTGGCCGATGTCGGACGTGGCGGCATAGACCACGGCCACGCCGTTCTCGACGCGAATCTTGCAGCGGCCGGCATCGGGCAGGCCAACGCCCACGCCAGCGTTCTTCATGGCGCAGGCGATACCGGCGTGTCCGGGATGCGCGTAGTAGGCATCCTTGACCTCGAGCAGCGTCTCCTTAAGCGCCGTGGAGCAATCGGCAATCTGGCCGTTGGGCAAAACCTCGCCCGGCTCGATAGCGTTACGGTAGCGGATCTCCCACGGATCCAGGCCGACCTTCTCGGCCAGCAGGTCGATCAGGCTCTCGAGCGCAAACTCGGACTGGCAGACGCCAAAGCCGCGGTACGCGCCGGCGGGCGGGTTGTTGGTGTAGTAGCCAAAACCGCGAATGTCGGTGTTCTGGTACTTGTAGGGGCCGACGGCATGCGTGCAGGCGCGCTCGAGCACCGGGCCGCACAGCGAAGCGTAGGCGCCGGTATCAAAGTTGATCTCGCAATCCAGGCCGGTAAAGTTGCCCTCGGCGTCGCAACCCAGCGTAAAGGTGCCGTCCATGGCGTGGCGCTTGGGATGGAACGCGAGTGACTCGGCGCGCGTGAGCTTGCACTTCACAGGACGCTGGAGCTTATAGGCAGCAAGCGCGGCCAGGTGCTGGACCGAAACGTCCTCCTTACCGCCAAAGCCGCCGCCCACGAGCATGGTCTCGACGACCACGCGCTCGGGCTCGTTGTCCCAGCCAAACATGTGGGCGCACTCTTTGCGCGTATCGTAGGCGCCCTGGTCGGTCGACTGCACCTTGACGCCGTTCTTGTACGGGAAGGCCACGGCGCACTCGGGCTCCAAGAAGGCATGCTCGGTAAAGGGCGTGGTAAAGCGCTGTGTCACGGTAAACGCGCTTTCGGCCAGCGCCTTGGCGGCGTCACCGCGCGTCACGTGACGGCTCTGGCACACGTTGTCCTTGAGCTCCACCGTGTTGCCAAAAGCAAAGAAGCTGTCGTGCAGGCGCGGGGCGTCGGCAGACCTGGCCTCGGCGATGTTGCGCACGGGCTCCAGCGGCTCGTAATCAATCTTTACGAGCTTCTTGGCCTTCTCGAGCGTCGCCTCGTCCTCGGCAACCACCAGCACGATGGCATCGCCCACGCAGCGGGTGATATCGCCCTGGGCAATCATGACGTCCCAGTCCTGGATAAGGTGGCCGACCTGGTTGACCGGCACGTCCTCGGCGCGCAGGATGCCCACCACACCGGGCAGGGCCTCGGCCTTGGAGGTATCGATGGAGAGCACGCGGGCACGCGGATACTTGGAGCGCACGGCGCTGGCGTAGGTCAGGCCCGGCTGGTCGATCTCGTCGATGTCGTCGGGGTACTTGCCCTCGCCGAGCACCTTCTTGCGCACGTCAATACGGAAGGCGCGCTTGCCCACGCCGTAGTCGTCGCCGCGCTCCAGATCCTCGTCGATCTGCTTTTCGCCGCGGAGCACCGCAGCGGCCAGCGCAATGCCCTCGATAATCTTTTTGTAGCCGGTGCAGCGGCAGACATTGCCACGGATGGCGTACTTGATCTGCTCCTCGGTAGGCTCGGGATCCTCGGCGATGAGCGCTGCACCCGCCATGACCATACCGGGGATACAAAAGCCGCACTGCACGGCGCCCACGGCGCCAAAGGCGTACACAAACGCCTCGCGCACGTTCTCGGGCAGGCCCTCGACGGTCACGATGTTGCGGCCGGCGGCAAGCGCGGTGGTCAGCACGCACGCCTTGACGGCCGCACCGTCCACATGGATGGTGCAGGTACCGCATGCGCCCTCGGAGCAGCCGTCCTTGGCGGAATGGATATGCAGGTCGTCGCGCAGGTAGCGCAGCAGCGGTTTATTTTGGGTCGTCGTACGCTCGATGCCGTTAACGGTAAAAGTGAATTCCTGTGCCATGGTGATTCCCTTCTACACGCCGGCGGCAATGCCGGTGCGATCGTGGATGGCGCCATGCGGGCAGACGACGGCGCACATGCCGCACGACAGGCAGTCCGTGCCGTCGATATGGGCGCAGTTGTCCTCGATGCGGATAGCGCCGGCAGGGCACTTTTTGGCGCACATGCCGCAACCGATGCAGCTGGTGTCGCAGATCTTGCGCGCAATGGCGCCCTTATCGGTGTTGTTGCAGCGCACCAGGATGTTCTGGTAGCCGGGAACGAAGGCAATCACGCGCTGCGGGCACGCCATGCCGCACAGGCCACAGCCCGTGCACTTGGAGCGGTCCACACGGGCGACGCCGTCGACCAGCGCGATGGCACCGTGGGGGCAGGCCGTAACGCAGGCGCCACAGCCAATGCAGCCTTCGCTGCAGCGGGCGTCGCCGCCTGCGGAAGCACAGCCGCTTCCGCAGGCAACGTAGGCCACGTGATGTTGAATGGATTTGGCCATAAGAGACTCGCCTATTTCTTAAGAAGGTACGAATAGTTGTCGCGCACGGCCCTGATGGTCAGGCGGACGGCCTCGGGCAGACCGGTGTTGACGGCATCGACCGAGACGGTGCGGACCGTGCCGGCGACGCGGACCTTAACGTGGTCCTCGTCCACGGCCAGGAAGCCCTCATTCTCGGAGTTCTCCATGTCCTCCTCGCTCCAGAACAGGGTGAGTTTGTCCTTGTAGGGACGACCCTCCTGGTAGGGGCAGAACACGGCGCAGTTGCCGCACTCGTTGCACATGCCGTCGACATGAACGACCTGATGCTTGGCCAGGCCCGGCACCTTGATGGCAACGTTGGCGCGGTTGGGGCACACGTCGCAGCAGACCTCGCACACCGAACCGCAGCCCAGGCAGCGGGTCTTGGTGCAGTTGCGCTTGTCGCGGCACAGCGACCCCTTGCGCTCGTAGCAGGTGTCCTCGCGACCGGCCTGCTCTTTGCAGTCGGCGTACTTGTTAAAGTCCACGCCAGCGATGGCGCGGGCGACTTCGGCGGCGTCGGCAATAGCCTCGACCACGGTGGCCGGACCGCGACGACAGTCGCCCGCAGCCCAGACGCCCTCGACACCGGTGGAGGTGGCGGCAAGACGGCCACGACGGTCGTGCTCGACGCCCGCGGCATCATACAGGCTGGCATCGATACC
>CAJJZO010000143.1 GCA_905197585.1 uncultured Collinsella sp. | reverse complement strand
GCTTGACGCCCACGCCATCGACCAAAAAGTCGCCCTTTGCCTGCATCATGCGCAAGGTATCGCCCTTTTTGATGGAGCCGTCAAAGATGCGCACCGTGGCGACGACGCCACGATACTCGTCGAAGTATGAATCCAGAATGAGTGCCTTGAGCGGCGCATTCGCATCGCCCTTGGGCGGAGAGATCAGAAAGACAATGGACTCCAGCAGATCGTGGATGCCCTCGCCGGTCTTGCCCGAGACACACACGGCATCATCGGCAGGGATCGCCAGGTCATCCTCGATCTCGGTCTTAACCTCGTCGGGATGAGCCGAGGGCAGGTCGATCTTGTTGATGGCCGGCACAATGTCCAGATTGGCGTTCATGGCAAGCGTCGCGTTGGAGACGGTCTGTGCCTCGACGCCCTGTGTGGCGTCGACAACGAGCACCGCGCCCTCACAGGCTGCCAGCGAGCGCGAGACCTCATAGGTAAAGTCCACGTGGCCCGGCGTATCGATCAGATTGAACTGATACGTCTCGCCATCGTCGGCGTCATAGGACACGCGAACGGCATTGGACTTGATCGTGATGCCGCGCTCGCGCTCGATATCCATGGTGTCGAGCAGCTGCGACTCCATGTCGCGCTCGTCGACGGTATGGGTGAGCTCGAGAATGCGGTCACTGATCGTGGACTTGCCATGGTCGATGTGCGCAACAATCGAGAAGTTGCGGATGTGGGAAATGTCAATTGAAGTATTCATGCGGACTATCTTACCCGAGCGGTACAAAAAATGGAGCCTGTTCCATAAAACAGGCTCCATTTATGCGCGTAATCTGTGTGGTGTGAAATTTACAACTTAAGCGTTGATGCTGTTCACGAGCTTGGCAAGACCGGACTTGCGGTTGGAAGCCTGGTTCTTGTGGATAACATGCTTGGCGGCAGCCATGTCGAGACGCTTGGTGACGGTCTTGAGGGCAGCCTGGGCCTTCTCGGCGTCGCCCTCGGCGACGGCGAACTGGACGTGCTTGGTCAGCGTCTTGAGCTCGGACTTGACAGCCTTGTTACGCATGCGAGCTGCCTCATTGGTGCGGATACGCTTCTTCTGAGACTTGATGTTTGCCACTTCTGGAGTTCCTTTCGAGTTCCTTGCAAAAAATGTATGACACCTCTGAGACACGGTGAGGTCATGCAAGCGCCTACTATAGCACGCTCCCCCTCAAAGGGATAGAACGAATTTGTCAAATAGGCAGGTATCATCACGATTTTCTCAAGATGTTCGTAATCCAGAGCAAAAGCGCGGCCTCAGAATCGGCCGAACCCTTGAGCGCGAGCTCTACATCGACCGCCCCCTCGAGCGCCGCGACGAGCTCTGCCATCGAAAAGCGACGTGCCCAGGTCAAGTGATTCTTGACCTGCCAGGACTGGAGCTTGAGCGTTGCGGCCAGCTCACGACCCTGTCCGCGCGCATCGAGCGCCTTGGCGACGATAAGCTCGCGGATGCGGCCGCACAGCAACGTGTAAGTCCACACGTAGCTCTTGGCGGGCAATAGATTGAAAAGCTCGAGCGAGCGTCGCATGTCACGTGCCGAGACCGCATTGAGAAAGTCCCAGGGTTGAACCTCGGCCGTACGTACAATCCAGCGCTCCACATCGGCAAGCTCAATCTGGGGCGCCTCGACCATCTGGGCAAGCTTAGCCAAGTCGTTATCGAGCATGCGAGTGTTCTCGCCCGAACGCGAGACGAGCTCCTCGGCGGCCGCCGTCGAGATCGACTTGCCGCGCTGCGTCGCCATCTGCTGCACGCGACGCGGTAGCTCCCAGCGCTTGGTGCCGGAGCAATCGATCACGGCCTTCTTATCGATCTTGGCGATCGCCTTATACAGGCGTGTGTTCTTGGCAAGCGAGTCGGCAATGATGAGGCAGACCGTTGTGGGGCTGGGACTCGCCAAATACTCGACAAGCGGCTCCGAGACCGCCTTGGCGAGTTTTGAGCAGCCATCAAGGATTACCAGGCGAAACTCGCTGCCCATCGGAAAGGTGTTGAGCGATCCGATAATGGACTCGATATCGGGGTCTTTGGTCATATCGCGCTCGTCGAGGTTGAACTCGACCATGCCCGTCTTTTCCAGACGCGCTTTCATACGCGAGACGGCGTGATCGCGCTTGACGCCGTCGGTACCGACGATCAGATATGCCGGCAGCAGACCGATTTCGGACATTGCGCTCCCCTCCCGCAGGCCTTCGCATTCGTTCCGTGCCATTCTAGCCCAGGGGCCCACCACACGCCAACGACGTCGTCACGGTCGCTGGCATCGCATCGTAAAGCCCTTCGCGGTCGGCGTGATGGTGATATCGCCGTGTTCGATAGTGCACGCGAACACACCGCCCGCTTCCTTAACGGCATCGATGCAGGCATCGGACGGATGGCCGTATCGATTCCCCTCGCCCGCGCTCGCGAGGGAAAGCTCAGGCTTCAGGACGTCCAGCGACTCACCATCGACTGAAACCTTAGAGCCGTGATGCCCAAGTTTAAGGACATCGATATCCCCCACCTCCTGCACGAATTCCCGTTCTTGGTCGAGCTCGGCATCACCGGTGAGGAGCATACGCAGGCCCTTGCCTTCCTGAACATAGGAGAGCAGCAGGACAAGCGAGTCCTCATTTCCCTCGCCATCCACGGACTCGAATGGCCACATCACGCGAGCGCAAAATGAGCCGATGTCGACCGTATCCCCACGGCGCACCTGCCGATACTCCACGCCAGGTCGGTTCAATACTTCGGCAGGAGCATCCTCCAGCGCATCAGCCGCCACGGCAATCGTTCCGACCGAAAACTGTTCGAGCACGGCAGGCAGACCACCCCAGTGGTCCTCATCCCAATGCGTCACAAAGACGGCATCGATATGGTGCACGTTATTGCGAACCAACGCCGCCACCACGCGCTCGTCGAGCCCGCAGTCGACGAGCGCTACTGCACCGCCCTCGCGGATAAGAATCGCATCGGCCTGGCCCACATCGAGTACCGTCACCGAAGGCGGAGCGAATCGATCCCAAAAGACGTACGGAATCGCAGCCAAGAGCACCAGACATGCAAGCCCCACCGCCATAGGACGCGCACGGGGACGCGGCCACCAGACCAGCAGAACCGCCAGCAAACACGGCACTAGGTAAATCCACATGCTATCGGGCGGCACGCTCACAGATGCACCCGGCACGGCGGCAAACAGCTGCTCGAAGAACAGCGCGCAACGGGCGGCAATCATGGGCACAACGAGCGCCCAAGCCCGCAACGGTCCCACGAGCGAAAAGGGAACCAGCACGATCGACACAGCAAGCAGTACGCTCACCACCGGACCAATGACCGCATTTGCCAACGGAGCAATGAGCGAGAACGTACCGAAGGCAGGAATGGTAATGGGGAGCGTCGCCAACTGCGAGCACAGTGTGACGGAAAGCACACTGGCAATGCCCGATGGCACACCCAGCTCACCCAAAGCGTAGGTGGCGTACGGGCAAAAGCACAGGATGGCAAAGACGCTGGCACATGAAAGCTGAAAGCCCATCTCGAACAGCACCGTCGGCCGCAGTAGCACAAAGATGGACATGGTTGCGAAGAGTGCCGATGCGCCGTGCCGGCGACGCCCCGCGCCGTTTACGACAAGCGTCGTGAACACCATGCAGCACGCGCGCACGGCCGAGGGAGACGCGCCCGTAAAAGCAGCGTAGCCCACAAGCGTTATCGCCAATATCGCCCGCTGAAGACCACGTGAGCACCGAGTCTTTTGCAACACACCCTCGATTACAAACCCCACGATAGCCAAATGGCTGCCCGAGACGGCGATTAGATGCGCCGTTCCCGTCACCGAAAACCAGTCGCCCGCCGGTTGGGCGTGCAGCTCGGCCGAACGACCGCAGACGACACCGGCTATGAACGCACGCGCCGGGTCGGTCGCAGGCGCGATGGACGCAAGCAGCCCATTTCGCAGCCGAAGCAGCGGCCCCGGAGAGCCCTCATCGACCGATAAAATCCGAACGGCTTTTACCTTGCATACCTCGCCTCGGAGCACACGCGATCGTCCATACGCATCGTTCTCAAAACGTGAAACGCGACCGATAGCACGTACGTGCGCCCCGACCTTGAGCTCGAGGTCGCACGATAGGCGAACCATTGCCAAGTTCTTACCGTCCGTGCGTGCCTCGCAGGTATAGGAATACACGTCGTCGTTTATGGATGGGTCACCCTGCACGACAAACTCAAGGCTGCTTGCCGCTCGACCGTCGAGCGCCTTCGAGGCGCTTAGCACGCCCACAGCCCACCACGCCGAGACGACCGCTCCCGCCACGAGACCGACGGACGCGGCATACAGCCACCGCTTCAAAGGGGCAAGTCGCGCACAAGATTGAGCCAGCACAACGAATACCGCCGCCGTAACGGGAATGGCCCATAGCGGCCCGACCGCCGAAGCCCGCTCCCGCAGCAGCGCATCGGCGGCCACGTTGAGCACCAAGGCGCAGCTCATGCACATGCCGGCACACAGGGCCATCGTCCACGTCATCAGAGGCCGCGGAGGCATCACATGCTCGCACTCGGTCGCACTCATACGCAGATGGAATCTTTGATTTTGGCAAGCTTCTTCTCGCCGATTCCCGACACACGCATCAGATCGTCAACCGAGGCAAAAGCACCGTTCTTTGTCCGCTCATCGATAATCGACTGGGCCATGGAGGGACCGATGCCCGAGAGCGTCTGCAGCTCTGCCGCGCTTGCCGTATTAATGTTTACTAGGCCTGTTGCGCCACTCACGCCCGATGATGCGGAAGCCCCACCATCAACACCAGCTTCCGCAATGGACGCCTGCTGCTCCCCTACCGTTGGAACGTGAATCTTCTGTCCATCGACGACCTTAGATGCCCGATTGAGCCCCGTAACGTCTGCCTCGGGCGCCAGCCCGCCGGCGGCATCAATCGCCTGAGCCACCCGCGCGCCGTCCTTGAGACGATATACACCGGGCGACACAACGGCGCCATCAACATCGACATAAACCTCTGCCGCGGCAGACGCCTTAGGCGAAGAGCCTTCGGATGTCTTTCCGCTCGAGGCATCGCCGGATCCCGGCTCCACTAACGAACCCGAACCATCAGTGCGCTCAAACGACACACTGCCGGCACCGCCGCCAAGGTTCGCCAT
>CAJJZO010000142.1 GCA_905197585.1 uncultured Collinsella sp. | reverse complement strand
CCTAAATACTTAATCGCAATCATAAAGCGCAGCGTCTGGCCAAAGCGACCCTCCACGCCGAGCATCTCACCGCGATCGAGCGCAGCGACGCCACCGCCCACCAAGTTGAGCGCCACACGCTGACCGGGAAGCGCCTGCTGCGTGTCGCCATGCACTTGGATCCCGCGTACGCGGCAGGCCGTGCGCGACGGCAGCGCGACGAGCTCATCGCCCACCGCAACCGGCGCATCGTGCAGTGTCCCTGTCACGACGGTGCCGGCGCCCTTGATCGTAAAGCAGCGGTCAATCGGCAAGCGCGGCGCAGCATCGGTGCGCTCGGCACGGTCGCGGCAGGAATCCCAGCAGGCACCGACCCGATCGTCAAGCGCGGCCAGCAGCGCGTCAATCCCCTCGCCGGTCTTGGACGACACGGGGACCATCGGCGCGCCCGCGAACACGGTACCCGACAAAAAGTCATCGACATCGAGCTCGGCAAGCTCGGTCATCTCGGCATCAGCCAGGTCGCACATCGTCAGCGCGACCACCATGTGTGTGACGCCCAGCAGTTCCAGCACATGCACGTGCTCGCGGGTCTGCGGCATCACGCCCTCGACAGCCGAAACCACCAGCACCGCCACGTCGATGCCCGTGGCGCCCTGCACCATGGCGCGCAAGTAATGCGCGTGGCCCGGCACGTCGACCAGGCCAACGATCTTGCCACTCGGCAGTGCCAGCTCGCCAAAGCCCAGCTCCACGGTCATACCGCGACGGCGCTCAACCTCCAGACGGTCGGGATTCTTGCCGGTCAGCGCCTCGATCAGTGCCGACTTACCGTGGTCGACGTGGCCCGCCGTGCCAACGATAACGGGGCACTCCACCAGCGTTTGAACCTCACTCATCGAGCAATCGCCTTCTCAACGCACGCGACGAGCGTCGATGCCGCCGTCTCGATATCGCGGTCGCCCACGAGCGTACGGACGTCAAACAAAATGCGATCGTGCGAGGTTCGTGTGACGACCGGAGTGTCGAAATCTTGGACGAGCGAGCGCTTGAGTGCGTCAACGGAAAGACGCTCATCGACAAGACGCACGGCAACGCACATGGTGGGCAACTCGACGGTAGGAAGCGAGCCGCCGCCGGGAGTCGACGACTCCTCGACGATTTCCACCTGCACGGCACACGGGCAGCCAGCCTTATCGAGGCCCGCCACCATCAGCTCGCGCAGCTTGCGTGCGCGACGCTCCAGATGAGCCTGCGGAAGCGTGAGCATGTTGAGAACCGGCACCTCGCGATGGGCAACATCCGCCCCGTCCATGTAAATGCGCAGTGTGGCCTCGAGCGCCGCCAGCGCGAGCTTGCCCGGGCGCAGGGCACGCATAAGCGGATGCGACCCGCAAGCCTGGACCAGATCGCGACGGCCCATGATAATGCCTGCCTGCGCGGCACCGAGCAGCTTATCGCCCGAGCACGACACCAGATCGAGCCCTGCCGCGACCGAAGCCGGCGTGGGCTCCTCACCGCCGCGCACCAGAATGTCATCGGGCAAAAGCGCGCCCGAACCCTGGTCCTCGTAGAACAGCAGACCATGCTTGTGGGCCAGAGCGGCAAGCTCCCGAGAGCCCACTTCCTCGTGAAAGCCCTTGATGCGATAGTTGGAAGGATGGACCTTGAGGATCATGGCCGTATCGGGCGTAATGGCTTGCTCATAATCTGCCAGGTGTGTGCGGTTGGTGGCGCCGACCTCGACGAGTTTGGCGCCCGAAGCCGCCATGACATCGGGGATGCGGAAGCTGCCGCCAATCTCGACAAGCTCGCCGCGGCTGACGATGACCTCTTTACCCGCGGCATGGGTGGCAAGCACCAGCAGCACCGCGGCGGCATTGTTGTTGACCACGAGCGCGTCCTCGGCACCGGTGAGTGAGCGGATCAGCTGCGCGGCATGTTCCTTGCGCGACCCGCGAGAGCAGGTGTCCACGCTGTACTCGAGCGTGCTGTAGCCGCGCGCGACCTCGGCCACCGCCTTGGCGGCCGACTCCGCGAGCGGGGCTCGACCCAGGTTGGTATGGATAACCACACCCGTGGCGTTGACGGCGGGACGCAAGCTCGTCAGCGCGGAGCGGTGCGCACGCCACTCGATGGCCGAGGCAAGGTCGCGCTTAGAGCGCGGGGCAGCACCGGCGCGAATGGCTGCGCGCTCCTCGTCGAGCTCGGCCGTCACGGCGGCATGCACCACCGCGTCGCAGGTCTCCCCCGCCGCCTTCACTACCGGCCACTCGGCAAGCAGCTCGTTGACGGAAGGAATGGCGCGCAGGCGGGCGCGTACCTCATCGGACATGTTCTGGCTATCGCTCATGTACGGCCTTTCAAAAGAAACGTGGATCAGTCGAATGCATCAGCTGAGTCAATTACTCGTTATTATCCTCGCGCGCCGCGATCTTTTCCACGCGAACGGCGTTTTCCTGGGTGAGCGCGGCACCCGTCAACGGGTCCCAGCGCAGCGGCGTATGGTCGAGTGGGCCCACGCCCAAGGCTTGAGCGCCACCGGCATCGGCGCCAAACGAACGCCCGCCGGGGGCGGCCGAGGTGAAGATGCACGCCGGATGCAGATACGGCGTCGTCTCCACGCGCACGCGGTCGCGGCCCAAATCGCTCACAAGTTCGACGACCTCGCCATCGGCGATGCCCATGTGCGCAGCGGCATCGGCATTCATCTGCACGGCATCCAGGTCCGATCCAGCCTCAGCGGCACCTTGGGCCGCGAGCCTGCGCGAAGTATGCGACTCAAAGGGACGGTTGCCGCTAATGAGGCGAAACATCCCCGGGCCGGGCTCCACCATCGGCGCAATCCAGCCTGGCACGCGTCCCAGACCGGCTCGTTCCCACACGTCGCTTGCCAGCGCAATTTTGCCGCCGTCCAAGGGAATCACCGGCTCGCCTGTACGCGACGGCAACGCAACACCCGTGTCGGCCCAGCCGCGCTCCTTGAGCTCGTCCAGATTGATCCCAAACGACGCCACCTGGGCAGCCGCTAGATCGTCGGACGTAAACTGGAAGTACTCGCCCGCGCCACACGCCTGCGCCAGACCGGCAAAAATCTCCCGACCGGGACGTGTGTCGTCATGCTGCACGGGCAGCACGGCGTTGCGGTAGAACACGCGCGCATCGTTGACGCCCGCCACCGTTCCCACGCCGCGGTCGGCCTCCAGATACGTCACGTCGGGCAGCACGAAGTCAGAAGCACGTGCCGTCTCGGACCAGCGAATATCAATCGTCACAAGCAAGTCGAGCCGCTGCAAAATACTCAACCAAGCCTGTGCATTGCCATAGCCCGCACCAGGGTTACTGGCATAGACGATGAGCCCACGCAAATCGCCGGCAAGAATCGACTGACCGATGGTTGTGCACAGGCCGCGCACCGGATCGACCAGTGGGTAGCGCTCGGACCCCAGCTTGGGCCCACGCGGCACCGGCGGCGTCGCAAAGCGCGTGGGATCGAGGTCGCCCAACACAAGCGGCGTGGGCGGATTGAGCGCGCCGCCCGCATGCCCGATGCAGCCCAGCAGCACATCGACCAAGCAGATAGCGCGCGCGGTCTGGGTGCTATTGGCATACGCGATACCGATGCCACCATGAAAGCCCGCATCCACCACAGCGGCAGGCGCGGCGGCAGCGAGATCGCGCGCCGTGGCGACAATCTCTGCGGCCGGCACGTCGCACATCGACTCGGCCCACTCGGGCGTCCAAGGACGGGCCGCCTGCGCCAGCTCGTCAAAACCCGTGGTATAGCGGGCAACGAACTCGTGGTCGTACAAGTCCTCGGCAATCAGCACGTGGGCGATGCCCAGCAGTAGTGCCAAATCGCAGCCCGGGCGCACGCGCAACCAGCGGTCGGCAAGCGCAGCCGAGCCGCTGCGCCGGGGGTCGACCACGATAATCTTCGCCCCGCGCCGGCGCGCATCGTTGAGCGCATCGACGGCCCCCATCGTCTATGAATCGACGATGGAACGCCCCAGGTACATGATGCAGTCGGTATGTGCCAGGTCGGAGGCGGGGCTATAGCCCAGGCTGTGCTCCCAACCGGTAAGTCGACTTACCTCGCAGGCGCCATCGGCACCGTACACGTTGGGCGAACCCAACGCATGCATAAAGCGATACGCCCAGTAGCGGTCGAACGAGGGAACGCCGAGCGTCATGCCCAGTGCACGAGGCCCGCACTCGTCAACAATCCCCAAAAGACGCTCGGCAATCTGCGCGAACGCCTCGTCCCAGGTAATCGCATCGAACCCCGAGCCATCCCGGCGGCGTCGCATGGGGTGCACAATGCGGTCGCGCTCGTCAAACGGCATTGCCAGGCGATGGCGCCCGCGGGCGCACAGGGCACGCGCCGCGCACGGATGCCCCACAACCGGCAACTCAGCCACCACGCGACCGTCCTCAACGCGTGCCGCAAAGGCGCAATCGGCATAGCATCCCCCGCATGTGGTCACCACGGCGCGACCGTCACGCTTCACAGCAGATGCCATCTCGATTACCCCTTTCATCAGCCAAACACAACAGGCCAACAGCCCGACAACGAACCCCAGACCCAAATCGCCTCCCGCCCGGCAACGCCGCGCGGGAGGCCCAACGTCAAACAGACGGTACCTTACGCCTCGGACTTCTTAGCGTAGATAAACCAGTAGCCGAGCGCGATCAGAACCGCGCCGCCCACGATGTTGCCCAGCGTGGCGGCGGACAGGTTAAACGCAATGCCCGCGGCGTTGAGTGCATCGGCGCCGGCGACGTCGGCACCATAGCCGAACGCGTGCATCACGGCACCCATGGGCAAAAAGTACATGTTGGCGACGCAGTGCTCAAAACCGCAGGCCACAAAGGCGGCGATGGGCAGCAGAATGCCCACAACCTTTTTTTTTAATGTTTTGGCGTCGTTAGAGATCTACACGGCCAGGCACACAAAGATGTTGCACAGGATGCCGCGGAAGAAGATCGTCATCCAGTCGACCGTCACCTTGCCGGCGGCGACGCTCACCATGGAATTGGCGACCGCCTCGCCGTTGAGCTTGTAAATGCCGGCCATATACACCAAAAAGACGATGAACAGGGCACCGACAAAATTGCCGACCCACACGACGACCCATGCCTTGAGCATCTGAGCCAGGGTGATCTTTTTGCTCTTGAGCGCGCAGACCATAAGCGAATTACCGGTAAACAGCTC
>CAJJZO010000141.1 GCA_905197585.1 uncultured Collinsella sp. | reverse complement strand
GACGTGCGCTCCATGATGGCCTCGAGCAGCTCATCGATTTCGACATGCTCGTCGGTCGCGCTCTTGCCGTCGTAGGCACCGAGGTTCACGCCCGTCAGCACGACCTCGGGCACGCCGGCCTCCTGGGCCTCGAGCACCTGCTCGAGCACAGACTCGACAGGCACGGAGCGCTCGGGGCCGCGCGCCTTCCACACGATGCAGTAGGTGCAGCGGTGATTGCAGCCGTCTTGGATCTTTACGCCCAAGCGGGAGCGCCCAAGCGCATCGACCACATCGCTATCGCTGCAAGCGGCGACGCTGTCGGATTCAACGCCTAGCACTTCGCAAACGCGGTCGGCAACATCGATCTTGGACGGCTCGGCAATCACGCGGTCCGAAAGCTCCAGCAGCTCCTCGGGATGCAAATTGACAACGCATCCGGTCACGATCACATAGGGTTCGTTTGGATGGGCCAGAGCATGGCGAACGGCCTTACGGGTCTTGGCCTCGGCCTCGCCCGTAACGGCACAGGTGTTAATGACGATCAGCTCTGCATCCTGGGGCTCCACCATCGCAAAGCCCAGGCGCATAAGATCGGCAGTGATACGGTCGGATTCAACCCGGTTGACACGGCAACCGAGGTTGACGACGGAAATATGGGGTGCGAGCACGCGGGCTCCTTAATCGAGGATGTCATCGAGAGCACTCTTGATACGGTCGGTCACCGACTTCTTACCAGAAGCAACGTCATCGCCCATCTCATCGGCAAAAGCACGGAGCAGCTCGCGCTGCTTATTGGAAAGATTGGTGGGAACGACCACGCGCAGTTGCACGATCAGGCGGCCACGCGAACCGCCACCGCCAATGCGCGGCATGCCGTAATTATTGACGCTCACGGTATCACCGTACTGGGCGCCGGCGGGAACCGTCACCTTAACGACCTCGTCGGGCATAATGCCCTCGACCTCGATCTCGCAGCCAAGCGCAGCCTGCGCAATCGAGATATCACTCACCAGGTACAGGTCGTCACCGTTGCGCTTAAAGCGCTCATGGTCGGCAACGCGCACGTTGACAATCAGGTCACCCGAGGGCTCGCCGCGAAGGCCGGCCTCGCCAAAGCCGCTCACACGCAGCTGGCGACCGGTCGAAACGCCGGCGGGAATATCGATGTCAATCTTTTCATGCGAAGGCGTGCGGCCCTGACCGTCGCAGGTCTCGCAGGGATGGTCGATAACCGTGCCCTCGCCATGGCAGTCAGGGCAAGGCGAGGAAGACTGAACCTGGCCCAGGAACGAACGCTGAACCGTCGTGACGTAGCCCGTACCGTGGCAGCGGCCGCACTGCTTTTCCTGTGCGCCCTCTGCCCTACCGGTGCCATTGCAGTCCTCGCAAGGAGCAAGGCGGTCATAGCTGATCGTCTTTTTGCAGCCGAGTGCCGCCTCCTCGAGCGTCACCGAAAGGGAGATGGCCATATCGCGACCCCGGCGGCGCTCGCGACGGCTGCGGGCGCCACCGCCGGCACCGCCGCCAAAGAACGACGAGAACAAGTCGTCCATGCCCATGCCACCAAAGATATCGTTGATATCGACGTAGCCTGAACCACCAGGGCCGTCGGCAGTGCCGTAACGGTCGTAGTTAGCACGCTTCTGCTCATCGGAAAGAACGGAATATGCCTCGTTAAGCTCTTTAAACTTGGCCTCGGCCTCGGGGTCGTCCGAAACGTCCGGGTGTACGGTACGGGCCTTCTTTAGAAACGCGCGCTTAATCGTCCGCGCGTCGGCATCCCTGTCGACGCCAAGTACCTCGTAGTAATCCCTATTTTCCGACACGACCAAATCCTTCCGACTTTCATTATTGTCACAGTGCGTCCTATACCCAAGCAAGGCCGGCCGCAAACAGAGGGTTTGATGTTATTGCATTTGGTACGGCGAAAGCATGGCCCGTTGCGAGCAGCTCGCGAACCAAACCGACACGAGCGCGAACATGAAGCCGTTGGCAAAACCGTTGGCAAACTGCATCGCACCGCGCTTCCACCACAGCAAGCTGCGATGAAGCACGCCGTCCGAAAGCACCATGAACAGGCCCATGGTAAACGGAATAAAGCACATCACGGCAAAGGCAGAGAACACGCCCGAGATGGCCGAGAGTACCAAAAACGGCGCCACGATGCCCATCAGGTAAAAACCGGTACGAGCTTTGCCTTCCAAGCGCTCGGCCTCAACATGGGCGCGGCCCACCAGGTCGCCGCCCGCGGCACCGTTGGTGCCAGCATGACCCATGCCGCTAATGCGGACCTCGTCGCCATCGTGCGTGCCGGCAGGAAACTCAATCGTCTGCTCGGAGGTTACGCGAGTACGACCGCTGCCGCCGCAATCGGGGCAGGGGTCGGCCACGACCTTACCGGAACCGCCGCACTCGGGGCAGACCGACTGGAACGTGCCCGCACCAAACAGGAAGGACAGGTCGACGTCGATGTGGCCGCGGCCGCCACAGCTTGGGCAGGTATGGGCATGCTCGGAGGAGACAGAACCCGAACCGCCGCAGTTGCTACAGGTATCGAAGCGCGTGTAGCGGACGGTCTTGCGGGCACCGCCCTTGGCCTCCTTGGCGTCGAGTTTGATATCGACGACCACATTGGCGCCGTTCTCGGGATTGTAGGCAGCCTGCCCGCGACGCTGCTGGCCCCAGGCGCCACCAAAGGGAAAGCCGCCCTCAAAAGGATTGCCATTGCCTGCGCTGCCGGCGTAGCCGCCACCATAGGGTGAAGCCGTAGGGGCACCGGCAAAGGGATTGCCAGAACGCATGGCGTCGTAGCGCGCACGTTTTTGCTCATCCGAAAGCACGGCGTAGGCCTCGGAAACCTCTTTAAACTTTTCCTCGGCATCCGGCTCTTTGTTGACGTCCGGATGGAGCTTGCGGGCCTTTTGCTGGAAGGCCTTCTGTATATCACGCGAGGTAGCGTCCTTGGAGACACCCAGAATCTCGTAATAATCTTTTTCGTTCATCGTCGCCATGCGCGGCAACCTCCTGCTCACAGCAGCGTATATATTCCGGTAATTCTACCCGAGCGGCCTAAGCTAGATCCCAAAACAGCTCGAACAGAACATTTCCATCGAGCCAGCCCAGGTGTGTCGGTGCTAAACGAGCTCGAACATGGCCCGCGACGACATCTGCCGAAGTGAAGGGTCCCTCATGGACCCCGAGCGTCTCGGGCACCCAAGTGGCAAGACCTAATTCGAGCGCGCGATCGCAAGCGGCTGTCAGCCCATCGGCCGGGATGACACGAGCCGCGCGAACCAACAGGTCGGACGCGACACCGCGCGTCATGCGACAAGCAAGCATCAGGTCTTCGGCCGCAGCCTCGCGCTGCGAGAGATATTCGGCCTCGAACGCCGTCGCGTCATCGTCACGTTGCACCAGACGCACGCGGTACGCATCGCCTCGAGAAGATACACCGGGGAACAAACCTGCAAGACGGTCGAAATCCTCGGCGTCGAGCATGCCCGCGGCAGAACGACCCAGGCCCAGGTAGCCCCGTCCGGTCCAGTAGGCAATGTTATGGGCGCACTCATGGTCGTCGAGCGCGTAGCTCGCCACCTCATACGGGTGATAGCCGGCGGCACCCAGGAGCTCGCGTGCCACGTCCATGCATGCGGCCTGGAAATCCTCATCAGGCTCGAGCGACTCGTCACGGCACGCCATGCGATAAAGGGGCGTCCCCTCCTCGAGCGTGAGCGGGTAGACCGACACATGATGCGGAGCCGCCGCCAGCACGCCATCGAGCGTGCGCTTCCAACTCGCTGCGGTCTGCCCGGGAAGTCCGCACATAAGGTCGCACGACACATCGAGCCCAGCGTTCTTGACCGTCGCGATGGCAGCGAGCGCCCGATCGGCATCGTGAATGCGGCCGATGGCGGTAAGTTCGGTGTTATCGAGCGTTTGCACGCCCAGAGAGACGCGTGTGACACCAACCTTGACAAGTGCAGTAGCAAGCTCGGCGGTCAGCGACTCGGGATTGGCCTCGCAGGTAAACTCAACGGGGGCGCACCACGCACGAATACGCCGCGCCAGCTCCACCAGGCGCTCCCCCCCTAGCGACGGCGTACCGCCGCCAACATAGACGGTGCGGATCTGGTCAAGGGCCCCAGCCTTGCCAAAAGCATCGAGGCGCGCGTGCAACTGCTCAAAATAGGAATCGAGCGCGGCATCCAAATCACACGAAGCAAAGCTGCGCGAGTCGAAGTCGCAGTAGCGGCACTTTTGGGCACAGAACGGCACGTGCACGTACAGCGCGGTAACGGCCACCCTTAAGCCTCCAGCGGATGAGCAGGCACCGACTTGCCAGCGGCAAGGGCGGCCTCGCAGGCCACCGCATCATGCTCGATCTCATCGACCAGCACCATAAACTCCTCATACGTGGAGCAGCGCACCACATGGGCACGCCAAGCGGCGGCATGGGGCATGCCTTTTAAGTACCAGCTTGCGTACGTACGGGCACGCGACATAAGCGGCAGGAGCTCATGTGTCAGCGTTAGGTGCTCACGCAGGGCGTCCAGGCGCTCGACGGAGCTGCGAACCGGCACCGGTATGCCATCGAGCGCAAGGGCGCGAGCATCGCCAAACACCCACGGGTTCCCGTAGATACCGCGCGCGATAAACACCGCGCTGGCGCCCGAGTTGCGCAGATGCTCCGCGGCATCCTCGGCGGTAAACACGTCGCCCGAACCGATCACGGGAATCTCAACGGCGTCGGCAACCTCATCGACGACCGACCAATCGGCCTGGCCCGTATAGAGCTGCGTGGCGCAGCGGCCATGCACCGCCACCGCGGCGGCACCGGCGCCTTCGAGCATCTGGGCAAACGTCGCGGCATTACGGTCCTCGGCATAAAAGCCTTTGCGAATCTTGACGGTCACGGGTACATGCGCCGCGCCCACCGCCGCCTCGACGATCTTCTCGGCCAAATCGGGCGTGCGCATGAGCGCCGAGCCCTCGCCCTTGGTAACGACTTTGCGGGCGGGGCATGCCATATTGATATCGATGAGCGACAGGCGATCGCCAACGCGCTCCTCGACGGCGGCGACGGCACTCGCAAACTGATCGGGCTTGGAGCCAAAGAGCTGCACACAAATCTGCTGCTCCTCGTCGGCCGGCAGCACCAGACGCCACGTTTTGCTGCTGGCATAGGCAAGGCCTGCCACGCTCACCATCTCGCTGT
>CAJJZO010000140.1 GCA_905197585.1 uncultured Collinsella sp. | reverse complement strand
CCAAGGCCCGCCCCGTTAGAAGACCCGTCTGAGCGACCGCTCCCCAAATTGCCCCACGGGTCGCCCACCGACTCACCCTTATCGCGCCCGCCGCGACGCGGCGCCACGCCCGCCTCCGTAAGCGCCAGCGCCATACGCTGGGCAGCGGGAACACCCAAGCCAATCGACTTGAGCTCATCCGCATGCGCAAAAACCTGAGCGGGCGTACCCTCGGCAAACACCGTGCCCTCGTTCATCACGACAATACGGTCGCAGCAATTGGCCAGGTCATCCATGCTGTGCGAAACCATGACAACGGTCAGGCCCTCGCGATGGAGTCGATCGATAAGCTCAAGGAAATCCCTGCGCGCAGCCGGATCGAGCCCCGCCATGGGTTCATCGAGCACCAGGACCTCGGGCTCCATGGCAAGCACGGCGGCAAACGCCACGCGCCGCTGCTGCCCGCCCGAGAGCTCAAAGGGGCTCTTATCGCCCACCGTGGCCAGGACGAGGCCCACGCGCGCGAGCGATGACTCAACGCGGCGGGCAACTTCGGCCTGCGACAAGCCAAGGTTATGCGGACCAAATGCCACGTCCTGTGCCACGGTCTCGGCAAACAGCTGACGCTCTGGATACTGAATCTCCACGCCGACCTTTGCCTTAACCGGGGCGGGATGTTTCTTGTTTGCCAGGTCGAGCCCCAACGCATAAACGGAACCCTCCTGGGGACGACTCAGGCCGTTGAGATGCTGAACCAGCGTCGACTTACCCGAACCGGTATGGCCCGCAAGGCCCAGGAACTCGCCACGACGCACCGTCAGCGATACATCACGCAGTGCCCACGGACTGCTGGGGTCGTTGCCCCAGAGAGCCTGTTTGTTCGATGCGCCCTCGACGGCTGAGCGCTTTTGCCAGCGACGGCGCTCGCGGGCGCTCAGCGAATAGCTATACGAAAGGTGCGAAATCTCGATGACGGGCTCCAGCGCGTCTGCGCCATCGATTGCAGAGGAGACGTTGTCGGGAATACGAGGATCGGATGCGAAAGGCCGCCCGGCGATGCCTGTCCCACTCCGCTCGGCATAAGTCTGCGCAATCTCGGCGACCATATCCGCCTCGCGCACCCGTGCGCAAATGGGCACGCCCTTCGCGCGAAGCGCCCTGCCAAGACAGCACGATGCCGGCATATCCAGATTCAGCCGCGCGAGTTCGTCCGCCCGCGTCAAGATCTCCTCGGGCGTGCCGAGCATGGCAACGCGCCCCGCTTGGAAGACAGCAACGCGATCGGCCTCAGCGGCCTCTTCCATAAAGTGCGTAATCATCACGATGGTCATGCCGCGTTCGTGCAGCGCGTGACAGGCCTTCATAAGGCCCTTGCGCCCGCGCGGATCGAGCATCGAGGACGCTTCGTCCAAAATGAGCACGCGTGGCTCCATGGCGAGCACGCCGGCAAGCGCCACGCGCTGCTTTTGTCCGCCCGAGAGAGCGTGGGTCTCGTGGCGCTCAAAGCCCACCAGACCCACGGCCTTCAGCGCCTCGCGCACGCGCTGCGCGATCTGGGCCGATTCGACCCCTAAGTTCTCGGGACCAAACGCAACATCGTCCTCGACAAGCGTCGCCACAAGCTGGTCATCGGGATTCTGGAACACCATGCCCGCAGTCGAGCGGATGTCGTAGACCAGCTCGGGATCGGACGCGTCCATGCCGTTGACGCACACCGTTCCCGTATCGGGATGCAGCAGCGCGTTCAGGTGCTTGGCAAACGTCGACTTGCCCGACCCATTGCCGCCGAGGATGCAGAAAAACTCGCCATCCTCGATGTTCAGATCGATGCCATCGAGCGCTTTCGCAGCGCCGTCGTAGCTAAAGGAAACGCTCCGACACTCAATCATGCGCGGCCTTTGACCTGGTCCTTCTTGGGCGTGATGAGATTAGAGACCGCCTTGTACACTGCCAGCGTCAACACCGAGTTGAGCACGGTCTTGATGAGGTTGAACGGCAAAACGGCGGGAATCATGAGCGGGGCGATCGCATCGACCGAGCCATACCAGAACCAAACGCCAATGGTAAGGTTTGCGACCATAGACAGCGCCGTAGCGGCAATAACACCCAGCGCCAGGCCAATCACGGCACCCTTATAGGTATGCATCTTCTGGTAGACGATAGCCGCAGGCAGAATATAGCCCAGCGTGGCAACCAAGTTCATAATCGCACCAACCCAATCGCCCGTGGTAAGCGCATGGATGACGATCGCCATGGCGGCAACAGCGGTGCCGGCACCAGGGCCATACGCAAATCCACACACCATCGCCGGCACCAGCGACGGGTCATACGTCAAAAACGGCGCCGAGGGAAGGATGGGCAGTTGCACGTACATAAACAGGGCGCCTAAGGCGCACATCAACGCCATGGTAACGAGCTGTTTGGTGCTCCACCTATTCGTGTTCTCAAAATGGATATGCTGCGACTGTTCAGACATAAGATCACCTGCCTCTTTCATCCGGACTCTAACCGTTGGTACTGGGATCTCACCAGTTCAGCCGGCATGCGAACCAACGCACACACGGGTCGCGGACTCATCGGCTCGGTCACAGACACCTCGCCTGCGCCACGGCATCCCTTTGACACCGCCCGATTTACCGCCAGTGGGGAATTTCACCCCGCCCTGAAACAGCAATTGCAAGTGTAGCACCAGCAGGCTTTCGCGCAAGTATGCCAAGGATAATTTATGGCTGGGACCAGTTGCCGCAACAACCACGTTCCCCACCCATTCCAAAGTAGCGCGCCTTTCGCGCAAAGCGCGAAACAGCGAAGGGGACACGTATCCCTATCAACCACGTCCTTCTCCGCCCGCCGACCTCAAGGCCGTAAACGCAGGGAATCCGAGGACGTTCCGGAGAGAAGCCCCCGTCACGCCCCCGGATTCCCGGTGGGAGTTCTAGACCTTGTCGGCCTTAGTACATACCGCCGCCCTGCTGACCAGCGGTGGCAGCAGCGATAGCGTCCTCAAGCTGAGTGTTCTTGGGCACATCGGAGACGGTGGCCTCGGTGATGAGGATCAGGCTGGCGACAGAAGCAGCGTTCTGCAGGGTGACGCGGCTGACCTTGACGGGGTCGAGGACGCCCATCTCGATCATGTCGCCCCACTCGCCGTTGGCAGAGTTGAGACCCTGGCCGGCGGGCAGCTCGGCAACCTTGTCGACCACGACAGCGCCCTCAAAGCCAGCGTTCTTGGCGATGGTAGCGACCGGAGCGGTCAGAGCCTTCTTGACGATATCGACGCCAATCTTCTCCTCGGGGTCGTCGATCTCAACAGCGTCGAGCGCAGGAGCAGCGTCCATGAAGGCGACGCCGCCGCCAGCGACAATGCCCTCCTCGACAGCAGCGCGGGTAGCCTGCAGGGCGTCCTCGACGCGATGCTTGATCTCCTTGAGCTCGGACTCGGTAGCAGCGCCGACCTTGATGACGGCAACGCCACCGGAGAGCTTGGCCAGGCGCTCCTGGAGCTTCTCGCGGTCGAAGTCAGAGGTGGTGTTCTCCATCTCGCCCTTGATCTGAGCGATACGGGCGTCGATGGCCTCCTTGGAGCCAGCACCGCCGACGACGACGGTGTTGTCCTTGGAGATGGTGACGGACTTAGCGGTACCGAGCATATCGGCGGTGATGTCAGCGACCTTCACGCCCAGCTCGTCCAGGGCAGCCTGGCCACCGGTGAGGACGGCGATGTCCTCGAGGATGCGCTTGCGGCGATCGCCGTAGCCCGGGGCCTTGACGGCGCAGACGTTGAGGGCGCCACGGATCTTGTTGAGGACCAGGGTCGGCAGAGCCTCGCCGTCGATGTCCTCAGCGATGATGAGCAGGCCACGGCCGGCGCGCTGGACAGCCTCGAGAACAGGCATGATGTCCTGGACGCTGGAGATCTTCTGGTCGGTGATGAGGATGTACGGATCCTTCATCACGGCCTCCATGCGGTCGTTGTCCGTGACGAAGTAAGCGGAGACATAGCCCTTGTCGAACTGCATGCCCTCGACAGTGTCGATGGTAATGTCGAACGTCTGGGAATCCTCGACGGTGATGACGCCGTCCTTACCCACGACCTCCATGGCCTCGGCGATCTTCTCGCCAACCTCGGGGTCACCAGCGGAGATGGTGCCGACGGAAGCGATCTGCTCCTTGGTCTCGACCGGCTTGGCCTGCTTCTTCATCTCGGCGACGGCGGCGTTGACGGCCTTGTCGATGCCGCGACGGATGGCCAGCGGGTTAGCGCCAGCGGCGACGTTGCGCAGACCGTCGTTGACGATGGCCTGAGCGAGCAGGGTTGCGGTGGTGGTGCCGTCACCCACGGTGTCGTTGGTCTTGGTGGCGACCTCCTTCACCAGCTGAGCGCCCATGTTCTCGATGTTGTCCTCGAGCTCGATCTCCTTAGCGACGGAAACGCCGTCGTTGGTGATGGTCGGGGCACCGAACGTGCGCTGCAGAGCGACGTAACGGCCCTTGGGGCCCATGGTGACGGTAACGGCATCGGCCAGAGTGTTGACGCCCTTGGCAAGCTTAGCGCGGGCATCGGTGTTGAACGTAATGTTCTTTGCCATGGTAGGTAATCCTCCAAAAGAAATGTGACTCGCGTCGCCGCTTCCGAGTCCTATGCGGCAGGCGCGTTCAAAGACGAATCAGAGATTCCGACGAGACTAGGCCTCGACGACAGCGTAGATGTCGTCGGCGCGCATCAGCAGATACTTCTCGCCGTCGACCTTGACCTCGTTGCCACCGAACTTACCGTAGATGACAACGTCGCCAACCTTGACGTCCATGGGGATGCGCTCACCCTTGTCGTTGACCTTGCCGGCGCCCACGGCAACGATGGTGCCGCGCTGCGGCTTCTCCTGAGCGTTGCTGGCGATATACAGACCAGAAGCGGTCTTCTGCTCGGCCTCGTCGGGCTTGACCAGGACGCGATCTGCAAGCGGCTTCAAAGACGACATGCTTGTTTCCTCCTTTTTGGGCCGCGCGGTCATACCACGCGAATTAACCCTTTTTGTTTGCGTACGCGTTGAATGGTACCCACGAATGGCGGGTTATACAACACGGAGTCAAAAAATCTTATTTTTTGGCACTTAGATTTTCTGAATGCCGGGGGATAACTTAGCGATGCCTCCCGTGTGGGTGGGGGCCGGGCCGGCGGAAAAATTTAAGCATGGGCGCGTGAGAAGGAGCCAAAGGCCACAATAAATACGCGAGGCAGAGTTGGGCAATAAGCA
>CAJJZO010000139.1 GCA_905197585.1 uncultured Collinsella sp. | reverse complement strand
AGGTGCCTTGAAACAAGGCGGCATTGACCTTCTGGTCATGCCGCCGAAGTTGAAAGGCAGATTGCCGCTCTGGCGGGTTTGCAGCGTCGACCGGTTACGGCGTTTGTAAAACGCCGTAACCTACAGAATGAGCATCGCGTCGCCAAAGCTGAAGAAGCGGTAACGTTCTTCGATAGCAGCGGCGTAGGCATCAATGATCTGGTCGCGGGTAGCAAGTGCGCTCACGAGCATCATGAGCGTGGAGCGCGGCACATGGAAGTTGGTGATCAGGGCATCGACCACGTGATAGGTCGAGCCGGGCATGAGGTAGAGCTGCGTTGTCGCGTTTTCGCGTACCACGATGTCGCCACGGCCGAGCGTATCAGCCCCGTCCTCGCGGCCCTCAAAATAGCGCGCCGTCACGGCTGGATCGGACACCGACGCCTCCGCGTCAAACGCGCTTTCGAGCGAGCGCACCGCGGTGGTGCCGACGGCGATCACGCGATGTCCCTCGGCCTTGGCCTTGTGCACGGCGTCGACCACCTCCTGCGATACGTGGTAGCGCTCGGTGTGCATGACGTGCTGCGTAGGGTCGTCCTCCTCCACCAAGCGAAAGGTATCGATGCCCACCTCGAGCTCGACGGCGGCAAACTTCGCACCCTTGGCCTCGATGGCAGCCATGAGCTCGGGGGTAAAGTGCAGACCCGCCGTGGGAGCGGCAGCCGAGTGCTCCTCCTTCATGGCGTAGACGGTCTGGTACTTCTCGGGATCGCCCTCGTAATCGGTAATGTAGGGCGGCAGCGGCACGTGACCGGCAGCATGAATGGCCTCGTCGAGCGTGCGCGGCTCGCCGGCAGCATTGCAACCGGCCGGCTCAAAGCGCACCAGACGGCCACCGCGGCTATCGGTGACAAAGTCGATGACCTCGGCCGTCAGCACCACAGGCGCGCCCTCGGGCGCATGGGCGCCACCGGCGCGATACTCAATCTGAGCACCGGGCTTCAGACGCTTGCCCGGCTTGACCAGGCACTCCCAAACGTGACCCAGCGGGTCAACATCCTCGCGGCGCTTGAGCAGCAGCGTCTCGACCACGCCGCCCGAGCCTGCCTTGCGGCCAATCAGGCGGGCCGGCATCACGCGCGTCTGGTTGATAACGAGCACGTCGCCCGGCTCGATATAGTCGATGATGTCACGGAAGATGCGGTGCTCGACGGTGCCGCCATGCTCTAGCGGCGTTCCCGCCTGGGAGCCCTTGCGATCAACCACCAGAAGGCGGCAGGAGTCGCGCGGCTCGGCAGGAGCTTGGGCAATCAGTTCCTCGGGAAGGTTGTAGTCAAAATCATCGGTACGCATAGACACGTCGGATACTCCTTATATAGTTAAAGTCCGCTCTACATCCTAGCAGGCTGCCAGCCCAAAAGAACTACTTTTTGGACGCTTTGCGCTCGTCGCGGATACGGGCGCGGTCCATGGCCGCCTCGACAGCCGAGAAGCGGCAACCACAGTAGTTCTGCCGATACATGCCAAGCTCGCGCGAACGGCGTGTCGCCTCGGGGTAATACGGGCGAAAATCGCGAATCACCGGGGTGAGACCGCGGGCGGCAGCCAGACGCTCCAACACATCATTGCAGGTTTCGAACAACTGGTACGGCGAGACGGCGAGCGTCGTGCCCACAAACTCAAACCCGCGCTCCTGGGCCACGCGGCACGCCTCGGCCAAGCGCAGGGCATAGCACGCGCGACAGCGACGAGGCCGATCGGCACCCAGCGGCGCCACGCCGGTCTCCCAGCGATCGCGGTCCTCCCCTGCCTCGATGAGCTCGATGTCGCCATCGGCACACCACCGGCGCAGCTCGTCCAAGCGGCGCTGCCATTCATCGCGCGGTTGAATATTGGGGTTGGTCCAGCAAATCGCGGGCTCAAACCCCTCCTCGCGCAGCAGGTGGACCGGCTCAAGAGAGCACGGCGCACAGCAGGCGTGCAACAACAACGGCTTCATCGACATCTCCTCACCCGAAAAAGCGCACGCCGAAGGACGTGTCCTCGCAGGCGACAATGCGGCGGTCGCGCAAAATGGTCCGCACGTAATACCAATCGCCCACACAACCCGACAAATGCAAGCCGGCCGCCAGGTAGCACAGCAGCGGATAGCCCGAGAACGCAAATCCCAGGGCAAACGCCGCCGTCGCAACAACCGTCGGCGCCAGGCAAACCGCCATGTACCGCCGGCGCGAATACACAACGCTTTCGGCGCAGGCATAGATCATCGCCGTCTCGCGATTCGCCCCAAAGGTCACCTTCGCGCCCGCAGGCGCCAGCAGCTTAAAAAACACACCGTGCACCAGCTCGTGCACGGCAAATGAAGCCGCCGAAACCGCAGTCAAGCCGACCATCCAGCCCAAGACGGCCATCCAGCCGCCCGCGTCAGCCACATCCAAGTCTGCAGGCCCGCCCAGCAGCATAAACACCGGCACCAGGCACACGGCAAACACCACAAGCACGGCCATCCCCCACACAAAGCAAGCGTGCAGAAAATCCTCGTCTTCAAACGCATGTATGTTGGAAATCTCATTCATAGCATCTTAGGATAGCGCCCCTGCCACGTACCCGTCCGCATGTGCGATAATGTCGAACGATATGCACGAATTGACCACCGCACCGCCGAGCCCCACGCCCGGCTGCGCTCTCACCATATGCGAAGGAGTCCCATGGCATCCAAATACTCCATGAACGACCGTCCCAGCTGGCCTCGCCGCGCCATCGTTACCGCCGGCGAGCCCTACGGCAACAAGGGCCTTCACTTTGGCCACGTTGGCGGCGTCTTTGTCCCTGCCGACTTCTTCGCCCGCTTCCTGCGCGACCGTCTGGGCCGCGAGAACGTCATCTTCACCTCGGGCACCGACTGCTACGGCTCGCCCATCATGGAGAGCTACCGCAAGCTCAAGGAGAACGAAGGCTACGATAAGTCCATCGGCGAGTATGTCGAGTCCAATCACTCCCGCCAGGCCGCGACCCTCAACAACTACAACATCAGCTGCGATATCTACGGCGGCTCGGGCCTTGAGCCGGCTGCGCAGATTCACAACGAGGTGACCGCCGAGATTATCGAGCGCCTGCATGAGCAGGGCACCATCTCCAAGCGCTCCACGCTGCAGTTCTACGACGCCAAGGCCGGCACGTTCCTCAACGGCCGCCAGGTGATCGGCCGCTGTCCCATCCAGGGCTGCAAGTCCGAGAAGGCTTATGCCGACGAGTGCGACCTGGGTCACCAGTTTGAGCCCGAGGAGCTCATCGCACCCAAGAGCCAGCTCACCGGCGAGGTGCCCGAGCTGCGCCCGGTCGACAACCTCTACTTCGACCTGCCGGCCTACCTCGACTTTATGAAGACCTACACCGCCAAGCTCGCCCAGAACCCGCAGGTTCGTTCCGTGGTCTCCAAGACCATGGAGGAGTGGCTGCTGCCGGCACAGCTCTATATTCAGAACAAGTTCCGCGAGGCCTTCGACGCCGTCGAGGACCAGCTGCCCGAGCACACCGTGCTGGAGCCCGAGGGAAACAAGAGCAGCTTTACCGTCACCTTCCCCAGCTGGAAGGAGCGCGACGACGCCCATGCGGTGCTCGCCAACGGCGGCGTGCGCTTCCGCAGCGGCAAGGCGCTCGTGCCTTTCCGCATCACCGGCAACATCGACTGGGGCGTTCCGGTGCCCCAGGTCGACGGCGTTTCCGACGTCACCTGCTGGTGCTGGCCCGAGAGCCTGTGGGCGCCCATCAGCTATACGCGTACCGTGCTCGCGCGCGATGCCAAGGCCGCCGGCGTGACCGAGGGCGTCGCCGCCCAGGATGCCGCCCTCATGGGCGAGCCCGCTGCCGACTCCACACAGGTGCCCGCGCCCACCTACCAGCACAGCTCGCTCGACTGGCGCGACTGGTGGTGCTCGGACGACGCACAGATCTACCAGTTTATCGGTCAGGACAACATCTACTTCTACTGCATCGCGCAGACCGCCATGTGGGAGGCCCTGGGCTGGGACCTCACGCAGAGCACCGTCAGCGCCTGCTACCACCTGCTCTACATGGGCAAAAAGGCCAGCTCGTCCTCGCAGACGCCTCCCCCGCCGGCAGACGACCTGCTCAACCACTACACCTGCGAGCAGATGCGCGCGCACTGGCTGTCGCTCGGCCTGTCCGAAAAGCCGGTGAGCTTTAGCCCCAAGGCATACGACACGCGTGTGACCGGCAAGGACAAGGACGGCAACGAGGTGCGCGCCTGCGACGACAAGCGCGTTATCGATCCGGCCCTTAAGGAGAGCGCCCTTTTGACCGGCGTATTCAACCGTCTGGCCCGCAGCTGCTTCTACGGCGTCGCCGTCAAGGAGGGCGACGAGAGCCCCTATCGCAACGGCTGCATCCCCGCCGGTGCCGCCTCTGCCGCTGTGGTCGAGGCTGCCGAGCAGGCAGCTCTTGCCTTTGAGCAGGCCATGTACAAGTTCGAGACGCACCGCGCGCTTGCCGTGTGCGACGACTACCTGCGCGCCGCCAACAAGCGCTGGAGCGACGCCTCCAAGGCCGCCAACAAGCTCGAGGGCGACGAAGCAAACGCAGCGATGACGCAGGCCCTGGTTGATGCCTTTACCGAGCTGCGCGTGGCGACCGTCCTGATGCACGGTATCGTCCCGGCCGGCTGCGAACTCATCTGCGAGTACTTCGACGTCGATCCGGTCGTCTTCTTTAGCTGGGATAACATCTTTGCCTCCACGGACGAGTTCGTAGAGAGCCTGGGCGAGAAGCCCGGCGACCACCGCGTGAAGCCGCTGCCCCCGCGCTTCGACTTCTTTAGCAAGCACGAGAGCCAGTACTAAAGCACGCCAGCAGCGGCGTGCCCGGAAAGTAGTCAATTTGGGACGGGAAGGAAAGACGGATGTCCAAGCCGCGTCGTCGTAAGCAGAAAAAGCAGGTTAAGCCCGAGCTCAAGCTTAGGCAGTTTGCCTCCACCGAGCTTTCCGACCAGCTTGCCGCCCTTCCCTGCGCCGCCGACCTGCCGCGCTTTATGGTCGACACGGTCGCCGGCGCCTATGCGCCCGCCGATGCCGAGCTCATGATCGAGGGCTTCGGCGCCGCGGTCACACGCCCGGTCACACTGCGCGCCAACACGCTCAAGGCAACCGCCGAGGACATCGCTGCGGCGCTCGATGCCGCTGGCATCGCCCACAACCCCGTCGCCTGGTACCCGGACGCCTTTATCCTGCCCGAGGCCCAGGTTTCCGATCTGTGGGATCTCGACAT
>CAJJZO010000138.1 GCA_905197585.1 uncultured Collinsella sp. | reverse complement strand
AGCTATCGGTGGAACCGTCATTGATACAGATGATCTCGATGTCCTTGAGCGTCTGCGCCACGGCGGAATCGAGGCACTCGCGCAGATAGCGCTCGACATTGCAAATGGGGACAAGCAGCGAAACTTTAGGGGTATCAGAGTTCTGCAAGAGAACCTCCTGTTGAATAGCGTGTAACAGGGTTATTTTAGCAGCCGGGTTGCGGCGGGCGGCAGCGCTTGGAATTAGATAAAGCGCTCCAGACAGGCTTTGAGACCGCGAGTCGAAAGATAGAACAGCGTGGCGTCTGCCATCGAAACGCCCGAGGTCGCCGCAACGAGCTTGTGGGCAACACGGCGAACGGCGCCCTTAGCAGGCATATCCGCCCACGCCGTTCCCAAAAACGTCGTGAGATCCATGTTGACGCGAGCCGCCACGCGATGGAAACCATCGGCATCCAAGCGCGCCAGGTCGAACACAATTAGGTCTAAAAACCAAGTTATCAGCTCGCCGGGGCACAGGTCCAAAAGACCGTAGGCCGCCCAGTCCTCCAAGACCTCCTCGAGCATCCTCATGTGGGCGTCAAGCTTTTTGGAGCGAGCATCGGCACTGTTGAACTCGTGCGTCGCCGATTCGCTCTCCATCACGTAGTGGTAGAACTTGTCCGGCATGACGACGGTCTTGCGGGCAAGCGCATAAGCCGCAAATTGGAAGACGACGTCCTCGCCCAAAGCCAAACCGGGGGCGAAGCGAATGCCTTCGCGATTGAGCAGCTCGCGCGAAAAAGCCGCACGGCAGGCATAGGGCTGCGCATTCGAATGGAACAGCAGTTGGGGATCACGGGCGCCGAAGGTACCGGCTTTGGGGCTCATGAGTTGCTGGACGCGTTTGGGGGCAGCATCGACGGGTTCACAGACACCGCCAAAAACGGCAGCCTCGGCATCTGCAGACTCCATGGCATGCAGCACACGCTCGACCGTCTGGGCATCGATGTAATCGTCGGCGTCCACAAAAAAGACGGTCTCGCCCACGGCGGCATCGATACCGGCATTTCGAGCACACGAGACGCCCGCGTTTTCCTGGTCAATCACCAGTACGTGATCGTCGGCCTGCGCGATCTGGCGCAACACGTTCAACGAATCATCAGTCGAACCGTCGTTGACACACACAACCTGAATCGAGCGCTCGGACTGGGCCAGCAGCGAATCGAGGCATCGCTGAATGGAGCGCGCAGAGTTGTAAACGGGGACGACAATGGTAGCTTTAGGACACGAGGCCTCTCCCATGCCGACCTACCCCCTCAGCGATTCGATGAGGAAGGCAGCAACCACGCCTGGGCCTCCAACCGAGGCGTAATACTTAGCACGCCCCAAGGCACCATCCGTCGCAAAACTCGGGTGCTCGTCAACCCAGCCCTCAGGATCTTTGAGGATGGCAGCGAGATTTGCGCGCTTCCACGGCTTGAGGTCGTCAAGCGAAAAGTCCCCGGCGTCCAAGGCCGCCTGAAATTCCTTGGCCATCTGCACCAGGAACTCCTTATAGAACTTAGGCGCCAGGCGCACGTAGTTCCACATGTACGAATCGTACTTAATGAGCTGATTGAACTTGAGCATGCGCGCGACATCGACGCTTGCGTGGTCGCGGGCATAATCCTCTCGAATCCAACGCTCAATCTCGGCATACTCGGTATTGACGCAAAAGACCTTAGCCGAAGAATTGACCGAGGAATTCTCGTTGTCCTGGCGATACGACAACACGGCATCATGCAGGTAAACAGCCTTATCGGCGCACGCGATCACCTTAAAGGCGAATGACGTGTCCTGAAAGGATGCCCCCGGAGTCGGCAGGAACTTAATGCCGTTGCGCTCAAGAAAATCACGACGGTACACGGCCGACCAAATCGACGGCTTTTGCTTAAAGAACTGCGTCGTATCGCTCGGGTGTACCGACTTGCCGCAGTCCTTGGCTTTAAACATCTCGTGCAGCGAACGGCGCTCCTCGGGCTTAGACCAGTAGAAATCAAAGTTCGCCTTCGCAAAGTCGGAATTATTGCTTTCGGCGGTCGAGACAAGCTTTTCAAGTGCGTCGGGCGCCATAAAGTCATCGGACTCCAAGATGCCAACGTACTTGCCACGTGCCATGTCCAGTCCGTGGTTCATCGAGTCGCCGTAGCCGCTGTTGGCCTTGTCGATCATCTTGACGCGCCCATCGCGCTCCATATACTCGCGGATAATCGCCGGCGAGTTGTCGGTCGACCCGTCGTTAATGCAGATGATCTCAATATCCTTGAGCGTCTGCGCCAGGGCGGAATCGAGGCACTCGCGCAGGTAGCGCTGAACATTGTAAATGGGAATAAGCAGCGACAGAACAGGGCTGTCAGAGGCGTTAGTAGACAAATGTGCTCCTTAGGAAATACCTGTCGTTTCATGGTATCAAAGGGTCAGCGCGCCAGCGGGCGTTTATATAATCTATGGAGCCTCTTGCGGGCAAAGCAGCCCCACGTCATGCGGCGGGCCCATGGCAGGTTCCTGCGTTTTATTCAAAGCTTGCCGCTAAGGTGCGCCGAGCCTTTACAATAGGACAGTCCCAAGGACGTATTCGATAGCTTCCGTGCAGCGCTCGCCCGCCGCGCGTGAAAGGATATATTGCCCCATGCCTTCAACCCTTCCCGCCCCCATCGACAAGCTCGCCATCGTCGTCGTTACGTACAAGCGCCAGGAACTCCTGGCCAACTTGTTCGAATCTATGACCGAGCTCACGGCAACGCCCTGGCGCATCGTGATTGTCGATAACGAGAATTCGCGCGAGACCGAGGCCATGTGCGCCGCATTCAACGAGCGCCTGGCCAACCTGTGGGGCATCGACACCGAGCAGCCCGACGCGCAGGGCGGCACCGACCGTGTCATCTACGCCCCGCAGCTCGAAAACGGCGGCGGTGCGGGCGGCTTCTCCGCCGGCACCAAATGCGCCTACGACCTGGGCGCCCAGTGGTTCTGGGTCATGGACGACGACGTGCTCGTCATCCCCGAAGGCATCGAGCGCTTGGCCAAGTGGACCGACCGCTACGACGTCATCCAGGGTTCGCGCCTGGACTTTGACGGCGGCGCCTTCTTTTGGCAGTACCAGCTCATCCTTTCGCTCGGCATTCCCAACCCCATCGCCAAGTGGGATCTGGGTCCCGAGGGCTACCGTTCCATGAACCAGCTGTGCTTTGAGGGCGGCATGTTCTCGCGACGCGTGGTCGACAAGATTGGCCTGCCCGATGCGCGCTTCTTTATCTACGGCGACGATGCCTGCTACGGTTACGTAGCCAGCCAGCACTTCCCCGCCGCCGTGGTCGCCGACGTGGTGCTCAAGCGTGCCCGCGCCGTCTCCAACTGGGATATCGCCGGCAAGCGCCAGCTCAACTCTACGAGCGACACCAACCGCTACTACATCATGCGCAACCGAGGCTTCCTCGCTCGCTATATGCAGATCTACGGTGACTACCACCCCATGCTGTTCCGTCTGGGCAATGCCGCGACCTTCTGCAAGGAGTTCATTCGCCTGGCCGCCGTTGACAAGTGCTTTAAGACCGGCATTCCGGCGCTGCGCCGTGGCATGAAGGACGCCCGCAAGATCGTTAAGGATCCCAACTGGAAGCCCATGCCGCCCATGAAGGACACCGAGTAACGGAAGCCGGAAACACCTCGGCGCTTAAAGCAGCTGGCACACCGTAGCCACATGCTGCCCATCAAAACCGAACCCCCAGCGCATGCGACCCACGCCGGGGCGCGGCACACGGATTTCGTCGATGCCGTCGCGCTCTATGTCGAGTAGCGACTGCACGGCCAGCAATTCCAACCCTAGCGCATCCACATCGGGGTCATACATCAAGTTAATCGTTATCAGTGGGCGCTCGTCCAGCATGCCAATCGTGTCTGCTACGTCGAACACAGCACCCGTAGGGAAAACCTGGATGTCCCAGCGACCCGCGCCACACTTTCGCCTCGAGGCAGGATTGGCATAGCCCGGCAAGCCAAAGCAGAGTCCCTGCAAGAGCAGATGATATGGTAGCGGCTTATCTGGGTCGGTCTCACCGATTCCCGCATCCCCCAGGATGCGGCTTAGCGCCCGCCTCACCGTATCCTCGTTCCCACGGCACAGCCCGTCGCGAAACGCATCGACGTCTCGAATGTCTTCGGCAGCGCACTCAAACCACTCAACAATCACTAGACGCAAGGCCTGGCGAAGCTCGTTATTGGGCAATCGCAAAGCACGGAGCCGATCGCCATGCTCTGGCTCCTCAGTCATATCCGTCGTGAGAAAACCGGACAGATACAGCGCTGTCCACATGCCATCGTCAGGCGAGACATCTGGCTCTGCAGTGCCCAAACAAAGCGGGACCTCAGCACACCCATAGGCCTCGAGCAAATCAAACAAGACCGAAAGGCGGTCGAGATTCCACCCGGCAACTACCCTACTCAGGCAATCCGCATACCCATACAGATCGGCGCGCACAGGCGCCGTGCAGCCTCGGTCCAGAAAACCGATCACACGCGCTGGACTCGAGCAACAGGCCCTACCAAACCGATATCCCTCGAGCCATTCACGCGCATCATCAAGGTATTCCTCGCGCCCAGCATGATTCAACAGAGCCCGGACCTCGGCATCCGAAAAGCCGAACCAACGGTCACACCACGTCGAAAGCGGCGTCGTCAGACAATACGAGCAGCCATGCAAAGAAAGCGCCGCTTCAGCAGGACGGGGACACTCCCCCATCAGACACGTCAGCCGCAACGAATCGCGCGCAGTGGCAATGGCGTCGAACAGCACGCGATCGAATAGCCCTGCCGGATCGGCGTCGGAAGCGTCCCTCGCGCTCGCACGGCGAGACCACGCCGCATCGTACCCATCAACGAGCAATACAACCTGCTCATCGCAGGCCATCTCCAGCAGCTCAATGAGCACACCGAGCACCGAGTCAACCTCGTCCGCGCTCGCCACGCCACGCGCGACGCGTTCGATGTGACGCACCTTATCTCGAGCTAAATCAGGAGCCTCCAAGAGCGCCAACAAGCGAGCGCACTCGCCCGAAAGGGCATCGCGCACGACGTCGGCAATAGCGGCACCACGCCTCGCAGCGCCAGAAAAGTCCAGCGATATCACCGGATAGCAAGCATACTCATCCCGATAGCGCCCACCGTCTGCATCCCAAATCTGAGCATTGGCAAACAAACGCTGATCAGCGCGACCAACCGCTGGACGCTCCAGAAAAGCCCTGAGCATCGACAAGTTCATGCTTTTGCCAAAACCCTCGG
>CAJJZO010000137.1 GCA_905197585.1 uncultured Collinsella sp. | reverse complement strand
CCATTAAGGGTGGAGCAGCCATTAAACAAGCCGTGGCGCATCCCGAGGACGAAGACATCGACTTTCTTAACCCCGAAATCGAAGACTAAGTCGTTGGGGTATGATTACGTACAGTTCATTCTTTGCGGCATGTCCGCGTTAAGTTAGGGGTTGTCATGGACAGCATGGTTAACAATATGCCTCAGAACGATAAGGCCTCAGACGCCACCTGCGTTTTCCGCGTTCCTTCGAGCGATGTCACCGTTCCCGACCTCATGGCCAACGTGCACATCACCGCGCCCGTCTTATCTATCGTCAAAGGCCCTCAAACCGGTGCAGCCTTTGAGCTCGAGGATAATGTGACCACCATCGGCCGCGATCCCGCTAACGGCATCTTCCTCAACGACATGACCGTGTCGCGTAGCCATGCGCGCATTATTCGCGAGGGTCTGGGTGCCCGCATCGAAGACCTGGGCTCGCTCAACGGTACGTGGGTTGATGGCGCCATCGTCAACGGCGCACCGCTGCACGATGGCTCTTCAGTCCAGATCGGTACGTTTACGCTCATCTACCACGAGAGCACGCCGGAGCGCATCGAAACCGGTGAGTAGGGCATGGCCGAACGCAATTATCTGAGTATCGGCCAGGTCGTCAATCTACTTCGAGGCGCATACCCCGATCTTTCGAACTCAAAAATTAGATTTCTCGAAGATGAGGGGCTCATCACCCCTCATCGCACGCCTAAGGGCTATCGTCAGTACTCCAAGGAGGACGTTGACCGCCTGGAGGTCATTCTGCACCTCCAGAAGACTCGCTACATGCCGCTCAACGTGATCAAGCAGCGCCTGGAAAACGCCACGGACCTGTCTACGCTCGCCTACGAGGTGGGCCTGTTGTCCGATGTTCCGCTTAAGACGGAGCCCAAGGAGACCAAGCAAAAGCTGCATCCCATCGAGACGATTCCCGACATGCTCGGTGTTGAGATCTCGTTTATCCGCTCCCTGGCCGAGAACGACCTTATTCGCATCATCAAGAGCCCGCAGAATCGCGAGCTTGTCGATGGCCGCGATTTCCCGATCATCCGCTATTGCTCCGAGCTTTCGCGCTTCCATATCGAGCCGCGCAACCTGCGCCAGTACGTATCGTCCGCAAACCGCGAGTCCTCGATGTTTGAGCAGGTGCTCGTAAGCATGCTCGGTATGGATACTTCCGACGACGAGCGCGATGCCAAGCTCGAGCGTGCATTTAAGAAGCTGCATGACCTCACCGAGGGCGTCCATACCGCTCTGCTCAAGAACCGTGTATTCGAGTCACTCAATGCCGTGGTCGAGGACGCTGACATCGATGCTCTCGATGAGGAGATCACGCGTTCCGAGTCCACCAAGGCTAAAAGCGAAGAGGCAAGCGTTCCCGCGGTTGCCGCGAAGGACGAGTCGCTCGTGCATCCTTCCAAGGTCGTCGTCCCCTCGCATAGCCTGTCTGCTAACGCGGGTAAATAACCGCCGTCCACCCGGCAATCCATGAAAGGTCACGTCATGTACGACTTCGAATCTCACATCGTCGACATCCCCGACTATCCCGAGCCCGGAGTCGTCTTTAAGGACATCACGCCGCTCTTTGGCAATCCCGAGGCCCTGAAGGCCATGGTGGATGCCCTGGCCGAGCATTTTGCCGGCATGGGCATCACCAAGGTCGTGGGTCCCGAGGCTCGCGGCTTTATGGTCGGCGTGCCCGTGGCCGTCGCCCTGGGCGCTGGCTTTGTGCCCGCACGCAAGCCGGGCAAGCTGCCTCGCAAGACGGTGAGCGAGAGCTACGATCTCGAATATGGCACCGACTCTATCGAGATCCACGCCGATGCCATTACCTCTAAAGATACCGTGTTGATTCTGGACGACTTGGTCGCGACGGGCGGAACCGTCGAGGCAACAGGTAAACTGGTGCGAGATATGGGCGCAAAGCTTATCGGTTACGGTTGTATCCTTGAGCTTGCGTTTCTCAGCCCGCGCGAGAAGCTCACGCCGTCTGATGACGATGTGGAGCTCTTTAGCCTGGTGACGGTGGACTAGCCGTTACCCTTAGTTACTGGAAAGGAATCTACATGCGCACAGCAAACACGCACAAAAACATGGCACGCTGCGCTGCTACGGCAACCCTCGCTTGTGTTTTGGGCCTGGGCCTCGCGGCTCCGGCCTATGCCGATACCGCATCCGACCTTGCCGCTGCTCGTACCAAACTCGAGCAGATCGGCACGCAGACCCAGCAAATTCATGAAGAACTCTCCGCACAGACGCAGGAGCTTGATCAGACTGCAGGCGAGATCACGCAAAAGCAGCAAGAGATTGCCGAGGGCCAGGCAAAGCTTTCGAGCTACGTTGCCGGTGAGTACAAGACCGGCGGTCTGAGTCTCCTTCAGGTTCTGACGGGCGTCGACGATCTGGGCGACATGCTCAATCGTCTGTTCTATTACGGCAAGGTTTCCGACAAGCAGGCCCAGACCATTCAGGATGTCAAGGACCTTAAGCAGCAGCTCACCGATAAGCAGGCCGAGCAGGAGAAGAACGTCGCCGCCACGCAAAAGAAAGTCGACGAGCTCAACGCCCAGCAGGCAGAAGCCCAGAGCATCGTGAACTCCCTAGATTCTCAGCTGCAGGCCGAGCTTGCCGCCGAGGCCGAGGCCAATGCGGCTCTGCAGGCCGGCATAAATGCCAGCACAGCCGAAAAGGCCACGGTAAGCAACGATACCGCCGGTACGACCGAGAACACCAACAATGGCGGCGGCACAACTAACAACGGCGGCAACACACCTGCGCCCGCTCCCGCTCCTGCTCCTACGCCGCAGCCCTCGACGCCCGCTCCGGCTCCGGCCCCTTCTGCGCCGAGCCAGTCTGTTGACGGTGGTTCCGTTGTTTCGCGCGCCTACAGCAAGCTTGGTTGCGCTTATTCCTGGCGCGGCATTGGACCGGACAGCTTTGACTGCTCCGGTTTTGTAAGCTACTGTCTCACGGGTCGCTACTGCCGTCTGGGCACCACCGGCACCTTCATGGGTTGGACCCGCGTGTCCGACCCGCAACCCGGCGATGTCGTGGTTAACTCCTACCATACTGGCATCTATATCGGTAATGGTCAGATGATCCATGCTTCCGACTACAAGACGGGCGTCATCATCAGCTCCGTCGCAGCCGGCATGAACAACAACTATATTTTCGTGCGCTACTAAGTCACTCTGTATAGCAAACGAATGTGAACCTCGTGGCCTTTGGGCTGCGAGGTTCATTTATTTGTGACCGTGCTCCATACATGATCCCAATGAGCTAGTTTTCAATACTAGATGCACGTTTCAAAGGTAAGCAAGATGGCTATAATAAATTAGAAACATCTAGAAAGGACCCTCTATGAGCTGGGCACTTATCTCCGATTCGAGCTGCAACCTCCGTGATTGGCAACCGACCGCGCCCCATACCACCTTTGCATATGCACCCCTTAAAATTCGAGTGGGGGAGCGCGAGTTCGTCGATGACCTCACGCTCGATGTTCGCGAACTCAATTGCGCCGTGCAGGCGGAGTCGAGCGCTTCTTCGAGCGCCTGTCCGAGCGTAGGCGAGTGGACCGAACTCTTTAGGCTTGCCGACAAGACAATTTGCATGCCTATCTCCGAGGGCGTCTCGGGAAGCTACAATGCCGCCGCCACGGCACACGATTTGGTTCTTGCCGAGGATCCGAACCGAAAGATTCATCTGGTCAATTCTCGCGCAGCCGGCGGCAAAATGGACCTGATCTTCCTGCTGTTCGACCGCTATCTCGCAAGCAATCCCAACGTCTCTTTTGAGGAAGCCTGCAGCTATTTTGATGAGCTGGAACTGAACAGCAAGATTCTCTTTAGCCTGTGCAATTACGAAAATCTCGCCAAGGCCGGACGTATTCCCAAGGCAGCTGGGGTTATCGCCAATAAACTCAACATTCGAGTTTTAGGCACGGCAAGCGAGGAGGGGGAGATCAAGCTCGTCGGTCACACCCGTGGCGAAAAGAAGATGCTTGGAAAGATTGTCGACACCATGGAGGCCGAGGGCTTTACCGGTGGAGAAGTCGTCATCGACCATGTCGAAAATGAGGCGGGCGCCCAGGCACTTGCCAGTCGCATTGTGGAGCATTGGCCCGGCTCCAAGACCATCATTATGCCCTGCAACGGACTGGATTCATACTATGCCGAGATGCACGGGCTCATTATCGGCTACGGCATGGGCGTAGCTTCGGGCCGATAAAGTCCAACTAAACAAAAACACGGGCGGGACAAAATGGCTTATAGCCTTTGTCCCGCCCGTCTTATACGTCGGCTAGCTATTAAACCCATTGAACTTTAGGTAGCTCATTAGATACGCCTTCGATACAAAAGACGATACCGCACTGCGTACGAGCAGCGACTCGCGCGTAACCTGATGTGCGGTATCGGGCGCGGGAGTCTGCTCGACGGAAAAAGCCGCACGAATCGATGCCTCGAGCTGATCAATCACATAATCAAAGGCGGTCGGTGCATCATAGCTCAGGCGCTGAATGTTAAAGAGTGCCTGAACCGCAGCGATGGGTAGCACCTGCTTAAAGATACAAATGGAGATGAGACGCGCAATCTGCTCGCGACCATATTGCTTTTTAACCGGAGCGGGAACGAGGTCGACCTTTACGTAGTTATTGATCATCGATGGCGTAATGACGGGCTGCTCCATACAAATCGAAAGCGGCTCCATCCACAGCTCGATGTACTCAATGACCTGGTCACGATAGAGCGTTACATTCGGCAACTGGTTATAGCGCGGCAAGCTGAGTGTATTGAGTTTGCGGACTATATCAGACTGGATAAATGCATCAGGTAGCACCGTGGGCTGAATATCCTCTGGGCTGATGCTAACCGACGTATCGGACATAGGAATGACATGTTTAACGTGATTCATATGGTGCCTCCGTTCGTTTTCAATATTGTATTCTAGATTATCTAGTTTTGCATACCACGATGAACGGTATGAGCGTCGGCTTTGGCTCGGGTTCGACCGCATGATAACTGGCTTGTTTTTTCACAACAAAACGTCCAGCAGCAACGTTGCCTCAAGCTCGTTACTGCTGGACGTTTAAGTAACATAACAACCTTACATAAGATATATTATCGTACTTATCCGCGTAAGAAAGCGTATGCGCTGGTAGCCGCTATGGCTCCGTCCGAGACGGCGGTCACAACTTGGCGTAAACGCTTGGAACGGATATCGCCAGCTGCGAATAAGCCAGGCGTGCGAGTGGCCATCGATTCGTCGGTCACAATGCCGCCGTCGGGTGCCAGAT
>CAJJZO010000136.1 GCA_905197585.1 uncultured Collinsella sp. | reverse complement strand
GCCGCGGCCGAGTACCGCACTTAATTGTCCGGCCGGGGCTTACCCTTCCCCGCCCGCCCCCGCGCTTCGCGTGGGGCGCGTTCGGGAAAGGGTGAGCCCCGGACTACATTTCTGCATTCTCGTTGGGTCTTGAGGGACGCTAATAAATAGACTTGCTTGATGCCGCCTCTGTTATCGGGGCGGCTTCTTTTTGTCGAAAACCGCCACAAAGGGGACGGGCACCTTTGTGGCGGTGGGGAACGAGCTCGATGTTGTTGTGATTGTTGAGCGGTATGTTAATGAGCGTCTCTACAGGATTTCATCTGGGCTGGCGGGCTTGGTTGTTTTGGGGATGCCGAGTTTGGATGACGCGAAATCGTCAACATTGTCCTTAATTCCGTCTTTGGTGTAGACAGTGACCATATAGGTGCTGTGTCCGAATTCGCCCTTGTCGCGTGTTGCCCAGGCATCCCAGTAGGCGGCCCCGTTTCGCCCTTTGATTTTTCCGACACGGCGGAGTTCTGTTCGCTTTAATTTCTGGTTGCTATAGATGGTTCGACCGGCTTCCGCGGTGAGCCCGCACTGTCCAAGCAGCTTGTCGAGGACTTGGTTCATGTGGCGCTCATCGGTGTTTGGTGCGTAGTCGTAGGCGAGGGTGATGGAGCCGAGTGGCTGGTCGTCGATCAGATAGTTTAGCGCCTGAGGTTCAAGGCAGAAATAGGGGGAGCATCCGTCGACCTTGCCGAGCAACGGTAACTTGGACTGCCAACTTCCGGTGGGAATTGCATATTCGTAGAACACGCCACGGCAGACAAAGGAGAGCGAGGTGGCACGCGAGCCGGCGTCGATCATCCCGCAAAGATCGAAGGGCGAGGCGATACCAAAAGAAAAGGGCGTGATGACGATAAGGAAGAGCATCACGATGGGTATGGCGAGAATGGCGATGACGTTGCGACCGGTGGAATGAGACGGCTTCATATGCGCTCCTCGAGACAAAGATCTGTTGAGGATAGGCAGAAATGGATATGTTCAGAGAACAATTCAAGTTTAATCTCATGGCGCGAGATGGTCGACCGTTAGCGTCGAAAACCACCACAAAGGTGCCTGTCCCCCTTGTGGTGGTTCTCGGTTTGTCTCGATCTGTAACAGTTAGACCCTAATTTGCCGAGTAGATGTTACAGATTGAGACAAACGGTTGCCGCTGGTCATTTTCTCTCGATCTGTAACATCTAGGATCAAAAATGGCTGCTAGATGTTACAGATCGAGACGGGAGTGCGCCTGGGCAGCGGCGGGCTGACATTTCAGTACCTTATCCATCAATCACTCAGAAAATCTTATATATAGAGACTTAGATTTGTGTATAAGATCGCGCAAAGCTGGCAACAATACTTCTCGAACAACGTGAAGCCGCCCCGTAGGGCGGCCACCCCAAGAGAGGTGATTCCATGAGAATCGATAAGCTAGCAATGACGTCGCGCGAGGCGCTGCAGACCGCCATGAGCACGGCTGCCGACGCGCAGGCCGGCGCGGTAGAGCCGATTCACCTGCTGTCCGCCCTGCTCGGTGCCGGCGAGCGCAATATCTCCGTGATCATAGAGCGCATCGGTGCCGACCCGGCTCAGCTTGCACGCTCCACGCAGGATGCCATTGACCACGCGCCCAAGGTTTCCGGCGAGGGTCAGCAGATGGGTCTTTCCAACGAGCTCGTCCGCGTCATCGAGAAGGCCGAGAAGAAGGCCACCAAGATGGGCGACAGCTTTGTGGTGACTGAGCATCTGCTGATGGCGCTTGCCGAGGACAAGGGCGAGGCGGGCCGCGTGCTGCGCGACGCCGGCGTCACCAAGGAGCGCATCGAGCAAGTCTACGAGGAGCTGCGCGGCGATGACCGTGTGACGTCCGCCGAGGACAAGACACAGTTTGAGGCGCTGGAGCAGTACGGTCGCAACATCTGCGACCTCGCCCGCGCCGGCAAGCTCGACCCGGTCATCGGCCGTACCGATGAGATTCGCCGCACCATCCAGGTCCTGTCCCGTCGCACCAAGAACAACCCCGTGCTCATCGGTGAGCCGGGCGTCGGCAAGACGGCCATCGTCGAGGGCATCGCCCAGCGTATCGTGGCCGGCGACGTGCCGAGCACCCTGCGCGACCGCGACCTTATCGAGCTCGACATGAGCGCGCTGGTCGCCGGCGCCAAGTACCGCGGCGAGTTCGAGGACCGCTTGAAGGCCGTACTCAAGGAAGTCCAGAAGTCCGAGGGCAAGGTCATCCTGTTCATCGATGAGCTCCACACCATCGTGGGCGCGGGTGCCACCGAGGGCTCCATGGACGCCGGCAACATCCTCAAGCCGGCGCTCGCCCGTGGCGACTTGCACGCGATCGGCGCGACCACGCTCGACGAATACCGCAAGTACATCGAGAAGGACGCGGCGCTCGCCCGTCGTTTCCAGACCGTTATGGTGAGCGAGCCTACCGTCGAGGACACCATTTCGATCCTGCGTGGTCTGAAGGAGAAGTACGAGATCTTCCACGGTGTGCATATCACCGATAGCGCGCTCGTGGCAGCTGCCGACCTCTCCGATCGCTACATCGCCGACCGCTTCCTGCCCGACAAGGCCATCGATCTGGTCGATGAGGCGGCAAGCCGCCTGCGCATGGAACTCGACAGCATGCCGGTCGAGATCGACGCCACCACGCGTCAGCTCACTCAGCTGCAGATCGAGGAACAGGCGCTCATGAAAGAGACCGACGACGCCTCCAAGGAGCGTCTGGAGGCCCTGCGCCAGGAGATTGCCGAGGTCCAGGAAAAGCTCAACGTGCAAAAGGCCGGCTGGCTCAACCAGAAGAACGCCATCGACCACGTGCAGGAGCTCAAGGGGCAGCTCGACGAGGCCAAGAGCGAAGAGGAGCGCGCGACGCGTAACGGCGACCTGGGCCGTGCGTCCGAGCTGCGCTACTCCGTGATTCCTGGTCTGCAGCAGCAGATTCAAGATTCCGAGGCCGCGCTCGAGGCGCAAAAGCAACAGGACGGCGAGGGCCTCAACGAACAGGTGACCTCCGATGAGATTGCCGAGGTCGTGAGCGCTTGGACCGGTGTGCCCGTCTCCAAGATGATGCAGGGCGAGCTCGACAAGCTCAAGGGCCTGGAGGGCGAGCTGCATAAGCGCGTCATCGGCCAGGACGAGGCCGTCTCCGCCGTCGCCGCAGCCGTGCGCCGCAGCCGTGCGGGCCTCTCCGATCCGGACAAGCCCATCGGCAGTTTCTTCTTCCTGGGCCCCACCGGCGTGGGCAAGACCGAGCTCGCCAAGGCGCTTGCCGAGTGCCTGTTCGATGACGAGCGCGCGCTCGTGCGTATCGACATGTCCGAGTGCATGGAGAAGTTCAGCGTCCAGCGTCTGATCGGCGCGCCCCCGGGATATGTGGGCTACGACGAGGGCGGCCAGCTCACCGAGGCCGTGCGCCGTCGTCCGTACTCCGTGATCTTGCTCGACGAGATGGAGAAGGCTCATCCGGATGTATTCAACGTGCTGTTGCAGGTGCTTGACGACGGTCGTCTGACCGACGGTCAGGGTCGCCAGGTGTCCTTCAAGAACACGATTATCATCATGACGAGCAACGTGGGCTCCAAGGCTATTGCCGAGCTTTCCGGCAAGGATGAGGAGGAGATGCGCCATCAGGTCGACGCCGCCATGGCTCAGACCTTCCGCCCCGAGTTCCTCAACCGTATCGACGATATCGTGGTGTTCCATCCGCTCGGCATGGCGCAGATCGAGAAGATCGTCGACATCCAGCTTGCCGACGTCCGCGCGCGCCTGGCCAAGGAGCGCATGACGCTTGCCATCACCCCGGCGGCCAAGCAGATGCTCGCCGTGGGTGGCCTTGACCCCGTGTTCGGTGCCCGTCCGCTCAAGCGCCTGGTTCAGCGCGAGGTCGTGGACGCCATCGCCGCCGCCATTATCGGCGGTACGGTGCGCGAGGGCGACCAGGTGACGGTCGATGTCGACAAGGACGGCGGCTTTACCGTCGTGTGCGACAACACGCCGGCGGCCACCTACGAGGTCCCCGACGCCGAGTAAATTTTGGGGCATGCCTTAAAATCTGCCTTTTGAGCCGAACGCCAAGGGCGGCGGATCCAATTGGGTCCGCCGCCCTTTTTTCTGCGACAATCGATGGTGTTGAACGTGAGCACATGGCAAGGAGCTATGCAGATGAAAGACGAGAACAAGACGAACGCACCGGTGGCTGAGGCGGCACCCGCCGCACCCAAGCCTGCGCCTAAACCGGCGCCCAAGCTGCGCGACCCCTACATCCGTGCCGAGAACGAGGACGACGACGGCTACGATCCCTACAGCGATCGCCGTCCCGAGCGCGAGCCCCTCTTCGAAGCCGACCCGTGGCGTTAAAGTAGCTAATTAGGGACGGGGCTTTTTTAGCTAGTTTTGCCCCTCTACCTGCCCGATGATTTTTCCAGGCCGGGGATTTTTAAATCACTCTGTACCTAGTGATTTTTTAAGATTCTGTTAGACCGGAATTGACATGAGGCGACAATAGACAACACCCCCGTGGAGTTTTGCGTTCTATGGGAACGTTGCCTATCAATACTTCATGTCAATCCCGGTCTAACAGAGACATTTTATTTGTATAGCACCGCCTCCCTTGGCTACAATCGCCCCAAGTGACCTAAGAGCAAAAGGTGCAGCGCCTTGATTTCGTATGACACCAAAACCGAGATTCTCAAGACGCTCGACAAGATGACGCGCGACCTTAACCAGTGCAACTTCGATGGCTTCACGACGGCGAAGATCGCGAACGAGTGCCATGTGAGCCGCAGCCTCGCGAGCCAGTACCTAAACGAGCTCGTGCGCCAGGGCGACGTCGTCAAGGTCAACGCGCGCCCGGTGCTCTACTTTCACCGCCACTCCGCGGAACGCTACTTTAGGCATGCGCTCGATAAGCCCGAGTATGCCTCCATGGACGAGATCCTAGCCGTTGCAGGCATAGACGAGGAAAAGGACTTTGACAGGGACATTGGCTTTGACCTCACGTACGGAACGTGCGTCGACCACCTCAAGAGCGCTATCCGCTACCCGCCCCATGGGCTCCCGGCGCTTTTGATCGGTGAGCCGGGGGTGGGCAAGCGCATGATGAGCGAGCTCACCTTTGAGTACGGCGTCAACGCGGGGATTTTGCCCGCGCAGGCCCGTTATGTGCGCATCGACTGCAAACGTCCGGTCGAGGCGGCAGAGATCGAGAATGAGATCTTTGGCTCGGATGGCTTTGGCGGCGCGGTCAAAGAGGCCAACGGCGGTGTGATCTACCTGAGCGGTTATGACCATCTGCCCCGGGCCGCCC
>CAJJZO010000135.1 GCA_905197585.1 uncultured Collinsella sp. | reverse complement strand
ACTCGCGTCTATTTTGAAGCGGCGCCCCCAACCCACGGGGGCCCGCGGGGGGGTAGAAAAAAAACCCCCGCACAAAAAAACCACGCCCCGCGCTCCATTTTGCTCGTTAGCCTTCCTTGCGGACTTTTTGCAGGTAGCGGTAGACGCTGGGCTCCGAGATGCCCAGCGCGGTGGCGGCGCAGGCCACGGCGCCCTTGAGCATGAACACCCCGTTGCCGTTGAGGTGGCGAATGACGTCCACGCGGTCGCTCTGACCAAGCGACGCTACATCCAGCCCGCGCGCGCTCAGCAACTCGGAAATACTGCGGTCGATGAGTTCCTGCGTAGACTCCGAAAGGCTTTCGACCTCGATAGAGGCGGGCTCCGTGCGCGTCGGCGCCGCGTCGAAGCACGCCATGAGCTGCTGTGCCATGGCGTTGATGGAGCGCACGGTCGAGAGGTCGGTGTTGACGCAGAGCATACCGACAATCTCGTCATTCTCGCGGATAAAGTACGTCGCCGACTCCAACGTCTTGCCACCGGCACCGCGCCCCTCATAGCCCGTAATAAACGGCAGGTCGCGATACTTGGGGTCGTGCATGATCTTGAGCGCCAGATCGGTGGCGGGACCGCCGACCTTACGGCCGCTTACGATGCCGTTGCGAATATCGACGATGGCGTGGTCGGGATCCGAGAAATCGTGCAGGACGATTTCGCTGTTCTTACCGAGTACCTGCTCCAGGAAATCGACCATCGGCAAAAAGCGACGTACGGTCTCGTTCACGGGCAACTCCTTTTGGTTCTATCGAAGTGTTCATAACAATTTTTTATCATGGTAACACGCTGCTCATCATCTCGTATATCCGCAGGTACATTGCGTAATGCAGACGAACGGTAGGAATTTGGCGGTAAACGGTTGACCAAAAGAAAAGTTAGATGTTATTTTGACCAGACACTTTCCTGACCTGCGGAAATGCGTTATCTCAGCTGAAGAATAGTCTGATAACAAAAAATTATTATTGAGAATGAGAATCATCTTTAATACGATATGCAACGAAGGCACAACCTCAACCCCGCACTGCGTCACAATAGAGCGTTAGATGCGAAAACAACTATTTCGAGGATTGGTGGTCAAATGACCCAGGAGACGGTTACGAACGGCACTGAAGCCCTGTTCACTCGCGAAGGCATGCCTCCCGTTAAGGAAATGATCCCGTGTGCCCTTCAGCATGTACTGGCATCGTTTGCCGGCATCATTACACCGGCGGTCATCATGGCCGGTGTCTACGGCTTTAATAGCCAGCAGAGCACCGACATCATCCAGGTTGCACTCATTCTTTCGGCAATCGACACGGCCCTTCAGGCCTTCGCTCCCTTCCGTCGTATCGGCGGCGGCCTGCCCATCGTCATGGGCGTTTCGTTCGCGTTCCTGCCGGCCCTTCAGGCCATGGGCGCCTCGGGCTTTAGCTTTGGCGCGCTGCTGGGCGGCGAGATCGTCGGCGGTGCCGTTGCGGTTCTCTTTGGTCTGGCCTACAGCAAGATCAAGTGGCTGTTCCCGCCCGTCGTGACCGGTACGGTCATCTTCTCCATTGGCGTCTCTCTCTATCCCACGGCCGTCAAGTACATGGCCGGCGGTATAGGTACGCCGCTGTGGGGCACCCCGCAGGCCTGGTGCGTCGCTCTTATCACCTTCGCCGTGGTCTTTGCGCTCGCCAACTTTGGCAAGGGTACGCTCAAGCTGGGATCCGTGTTCTTTGGCATGATCGTTGGCATGATCGTCTCCATCCCCTTTGGCATGATCGACTTCTCCAGCGTCGCCACCGCTCAGGTCTTCGCCCTTCCCAAGCTTATGCCCTACGCGCTCGAGTTTGATCCCGAGGTCTGCATTACCCTCGCTGTCGTGTTCCCCATGGTTGCCATCCAGGTTATCGGCGACGTCTCTGCCGCCTGCCTGGGCTCCATCGACCGTATGCCCACCGAGCGCGAGCTCTCCGGCGCTATTGTGTCTCAGGGCCTCACCTCTATGGTCGGCGGCCTGCTGGGCGGTCTTCCCACCAGCGCCCTTGGCCAGAACGTGGGCATCATCTGCTCCAACAAGGTCGTCAACAAGTGGGTCTTTGTGATCATCGCGGCCGTCTTTGCCATCGCCGGCCTGTTCCCGCAGCTCTCTGCCGTCCTTTCCGCCATCCCGCAGCCTGTCATCGGCGGCGCGACCGTCGGCGTCTTTGGCACCATCACCATGAACGGTGTGCGCATGTTCACCCGCGAGGGCCTCACGCAGCGCACCACCACCATCGTCGGCACCTCGGTCGTCTTTGGCCTGGGTATCTGGATGGCCAGCGGTTGCCTTGCCGGCGAGGGCATGCCCACCTGGGTGTCCACCGTCATCGGCTCCAACGCCGTGACCCCCACCGCCATCATGGCCATTGTCCTTAACCTGATTCTTCCGCAGACGCCGGTCGTGACTCAGCACATCGATGCCGCCAAGGATGCCGCTGTGGATCTGGTCCTGCCCGAGAGCAAGAAGTAACCAATTCGGTGCTATTCGTCGGCGGGCGCATCGCCTCGTCCGCCGACGTCATGCGGCGCCAAGCCGCACTTCAAAGGGCTTGTCCCTTTGGTGAAGCGTTGACGGGAGAGGGCCCGTTTCCGGTGTAGGCCGGCGCTTCGCGCTTCCGCCATGTCAGAGGTGTCAAACCCCGCCCCTGATGTTGAAGGGAGCATTTATGCTTCTGGTCGCTAACGGTTCCGTCTTTACCCGCAACGCTCAGACCCCGTTCATTCCAAACGGTGCGGTCGCCATTGACGGAGATACGATCGTCGAAGTGGGCCCCGAGCGCGAGCTCAAGGCCAAGTACCCGGATGCCGAGTACGTCGATGCCCAGGGCAACCTCATCATGCCCGGACTCATCAACTGCCACACCCACATCTACTCGGGTCTGGCCCGCGGCCTCGCCATTAAGGGCTGCAACCCCACCAACTTCCTGGAGAATCTTGAGCAGCAGTGGTGGAAGATCGACGACAACCTGACGCTCGACGGCACCAAGGCCAGCGCCTATGCCACGATTTTGGACTCCATCCGTGACGGCGTCACCACGATCTTCGATCACCATGCGAGCTTCTGCGAGATCCCGGGAAGCCTCTTTACCATTAAGGATGCAGCTCAGGAGCTGGGCATGCGTTCGTGCCTGTGCTACGAGGTCTCCGATCGCCGCGGCCAGGAAAAGTGCGACCAGGCCATTGCCGAGAACGCCGAATTTGCCCAGTGGGCCGCCAAGGAGCGTCGCGATAACGACAACCATATGATCGCCGCCATGTTTGGCGGACATGCTACCTTTACGCTTTCGGACGAGACCATGGATAAGATGGCCGAGGCCAACAACGGCCTGACCGGCTTCCACATCCATGTGTGCGAGGGCATGAACGACGTGTGGGATTCCCGCCTCAACCGCGGTGGTATCAGCCCCGTCGAGCGCCTGCTGCAGCACAACCTGCTGGGTCCCGACACCATGCTCGGCCACTGCATCCACGTGACGCCTGCCGAGATGGATATCGTCAAGGAGTCCGGCACCTGGCTCGTCAACAACCCCGAATCCAATATGGGCAACGCCGTGGGCTGCGCCCCCGTGCTCGAGTTCTTCCGCCGCGGCATTCCCGTGTGCATGGGCACCGACGCCTACACCCACGATATGCTCGAGAGCCTTAAGGTCTTCCTGATCATTCAGCGTCACAACGCCGCCATGCCCAACGTGGGCTGGTGCGAGGCCATGACGATGCTGTTCGAGAACAACGCCAAGATGGCGAGCAAGTACTTCGATCGCAAGCTCGGTGTGCTCGAGGCCGGCGCTGCCGCCGACGTTATCGTCATGGACTACAAGCCCTTTACGCCGCTGAGCGAGGAGAATATCGACGGCCACATGCTCTTTGGCATGATGGGCAAAAACTGCCGCACCACCATCATCAACGGCCGCGTCCTGTACAAGGATCGCGAGTTCGTTGGCATTGATGAGGAAAAGATCAACGCGTGGACCATGGCTGAGTCCAAGAAGCTCTGGAGCACGCTCAACGATCGCACCTACTAATTACAAGTAGATTCACGCGCGTCGGATGTTTCGCCGCATCCGGCGCGCGTATAGGCGACCTCCGCGGGGTCGCCGGCGCTGTGCTAGCGCTACACCGTATTTGCGCCCGCCGCGCGGTCTCGCCGGGCGTTACAGAGAGGAGCTCACTATGAGCGACATCATGAGGCCGATCCCGTTTTCGCAGCTGATGAACTGGATCATCGAGGAGCACAAGACTCAGGGCGCCATCTTTGGCGTGCGCAAGATGGTCACGGCCAACCAGGAGGGCGCGCTTCCCATTTTTGACGAGCGCATCGAGACCCCGTTTGGCCCGGCCGCCGGCCCCAACACGCAGCTTGCCCAGAACATCGTGGCATCCTACGTGGCCGGTTCACGCTTCTTTGAGCTCAAGACCGTTCAGGTGATGGACGGCGAGGAGCTCTCCAAGTGTGTGAACAAGCCCTGCATCGTGGCGCAGGACGAGTGCTACAACTGCGAGTGGTCGACCGAGCTCGAGGTTCCGCAGGCCTTTGCCGAGTACGTGAAGGCATGGTTCGCCTGCCACCTGATCGCTCGCGAGTACGGCCTGGGTAGCCCGGACGGCTTTGTCTTTAACATGTCGGTGGGTTATGACCTCGAGGGCATTAAGAGCCCCAAGGTCGATGCGTACATCGAGGGCATGAAGGACGCCAGCGGCTCCGACGTTTGGAACGAGTGCCGCACATGGGCGCTCGCCAACCTGGACAAGTTTGAGCATGTCGACGCCGCGTTTGTCGAGTCCATCCCGGCACGCGTCTCCAACTCCATCACCGAGTCTACCCTGCACGGCTGCCCGCCGGCCGAGATCGAGCGCATCGCGACCTATCTGATCACCGAGAAGGGCCTCAATACCTACATTAAGTGCAACCCCACGCTGCTGGGCTATGAGTTTGCCCGCCAGCGCCTCAACGAGCTGGGCTTTGATTACATCGTCTTCGACGATACGCACTTCCGCGAGGACCTGCAGTGGGCCGATGCCGTGCCCATGTTCGAGCGCCTGATTGCCCTGTGCGCCGAGCGCGGCCTGGAGTTTGGCGTCAAGCTGACCAACACGTTCCCCGTCGACGTGACGAGGAACGAGCTGCCCTCCACCGAGATGTACATGTCCGGCCGTTCGCTGTTCTCGCTGACCATCGAGGCCGCCCGCCGCATTACCGAGCAGTTCGATGGCAAGTTGCGCATCAGCTACTCCGGTGGTGCCACGGTCTACAACATCCGCGCCCTGTACGATGCCGGCATTTGGCCCGTTACCCTGGCGACC
>CAJJZO010000134.1 GCA_905197585.1 uncultured Collinsella sp. | reverse complement strand
GGCACAGCTTGGCGCAGGTGCGGCTAAATCGTCTCGAGGAAGGCCTCGATGCGGGTCTGGAGCTGACCGGCATCCTCGCCGGCGTAGTCGGTCGTGATGTGCATAAACGGAATGCCTGCCTCCTCGGCAGCCTTCTCCACGGCAAACGACTCCATCTCATAGAGCGTGCAGAACTGCAGGGCCACGTCGACGATGCCGTCGACATGCAGGTCCTTGGCCATCTGGACAATGTCCTTCATACGCTGATTGTTGGGCGTAAAGACGGCGCAGTTGATCTTAAAGTAGCGCTCGGCGATGGCGTCGAGCATCTCGTCGACCGTCTCGCCGGACTCGTCGACCAAATCCTTGTAGTAGCGCGAGCCCGTGCAGGACTCCTCGCCTACCACAACGCCGCCGGCCTTCTCAATGAGGTTGAACAGCTTCCAGTTGGGCACGGCCATGGGCGTACCGGTGTACAGGATGCGCTTGGTCCCCTTGGGCGCCACGCCCTCGCCGGCCTCGACACGCTGCTCGCACTCAGCCGCCATATCGTTGATGGCTCCGGTCAGACGCGGTGTGTCGTCCATAAAGGCGGCCTGAACGGTCAGCAGGCTGTCGAGACCGCTGATGGGCGCTGGGTCGGCAGCGCGCGTGGCAGCGAGGCGCTGCAGGGCGCGACGCTTCTCATTGACGGCGTGGATAGCGGCCTTCAGACGCTCAGGCGTAATCGTAACGCCACACTCCTCCTCGATCTTGGCGGCGAGCTTCTTGACCTCGGCCTTCCAGGTCACGAGCGTCGACTCATCGTGCACGTTGGGAATATCCATAACGTACATGTTCTTTTGCGTGGCAAAGAACTCGTAGGCCTTCTTCTTGCCATCGCAGGTGTTCTCGCCTACCACCAGGTCACTCGACTCAATGTAGGGGCAGACCTCGCCCAGCTTAAAGCCGGCAAAGCTCTTGATGAGCGGACAAGTGTTGCGTGGCAGGTGCTCCTCAACCTTATCGGTTGCCCAATCGGCACCCGAGCACAGACCCACGGGAATGCCGTCACAGGCAAGTACAATCTCCTCGGGAACGTACACGCAGAACGAACCGACGATCTTGGTGGCCTCGCCAGCCTCCTTCTTGTCGAGCATCTCCTTAATACGGCCACTGTGGATGTTGGTGGCCACAAAGTCCAGGTAGGACGTGGACTTGGGGCGATTGTTCTGCGTCAGGAACATATCGCCGTACATCTGGCCCACGGCGCCCAGCAGCATATCGTGGTCGGCAAGATTCATGCCGAGGCTCTCCCACATCGGATGGAAATCAAATTCTTCAGCCATGGCGGTTCCCCTCTCGAACCAAAAACGAATAACAGCGTTATCGATGCACGACGGACGGCGATTGCCCGGCCGTGCTCAAACCCGGAATTTTAGGGAACCTGCTTTGCGGTCGATTATTTAGTTGTGCGTCGTCTCTCCCGGAGCCGTGAACATACCTGCTCATATGCGACTCCGAGCCATATATAGGGCACGCGCGGCAACGCGGCGAATGTATGTCGTCTGCGGCATGTGCGCACCCTCCTTTACAAGTTAAGGTCAACTATATCAACGGTCATCGACCATGCGAACACCGTTGACATTCGTACGACAGCGTCGTGTTCCGTTGTCTAATAAATAATTATCTTTATTGGTAAGAGTTTGTCATCCCTCATTCGGCGAGAGGCAAGAGAAAGCCGTCGAGGCTTATAATCCCCCGACGGCATTACCCGGCGCTATCGACAAACCAAATGGATCCTGCTGGCATCAAAATGCATGCGCAGCGTCTCACCTGTTTGCGGCAGCTCGTCGACAGGCATGTCCACCTTGTTGACCTTCCACTGCAGACGCGTGGGCGCATCGACGCGCGGCACGTCCAGCAACACCAGCCGCTCAAAGCGCGAATCACTCACGCGGGCCACATGCAAGTCATAGCTGTTGCGGCCCCGCTCAGCGCGATTGTCAACATGGAAGTAGCTTGCGCGAATGCCCAGGTACGCCACATTATCGGGAACCTCGCGACCCACGTTAAAGGTCATGCCCCAATCGAGCGCCTCAACTTCCTCGGGCCCGATCTTGCGCGCCCGGCTTGTGTTCTTGCACCCCGTCAGGCGCAGCGCCGCCAGCGTCTGCGGACGACGGACCACGTCCTCGATGGAGCCGATCTCCTCAACATGCCCGTCGTGCATCACGCAGATGCGCTGGCAGAGGCGGCACGCTTCATCGATGTCGTGGCTCACATAGATCACGGTGCGGTTGCACACGTCGAACAGGTCGAGCATGTTCTGCTCGAGCGCGCTCTTAAGATAGGAATCGAGCGCGCTCATGGGCTCGTCGAACATAAAAATGCCCGGATGCGCCGCCACCATACGGGCAAGCGCCACGCGTTGCTGCTGCCCGCCCGAGAGTCGCGCGGGGTAGCGGTCGGCAAAATCGGCTAGACCGAAAATGCCCAGATAGCGCTCGGCCAGCCTTTTGCGCGCCACGGCGTCGCCCGCGCCCTTTACACCGGCGCATACGTTATCGGCCACCGTCATGTTGGGAAAGAGCTGATAGTTTTGGAACAGCAGGGCGCATTTGCGCTCCTGGGGCGACAGGTTGATGCCCGCCGACGAGTCAAAAAAGGTCACGCCGTTGACGACGATCTTGCCCTCGCCGGGCGTCTCCACGCCGGCAATGCAGCGCAGCGTACAGCTCTTGCCACAACCCGAGGCACCCAGCAGCGCCACGCGCTCCTCGCCAGCCTCGAGCTGAATGTCGAGAGTAAAGCCGGGATAGCGCTTTTTGATATCCAGAACGAGCGACATGGCTTATCGACCTCCCTTTGCGACCGTGTCATCGCGCATAAGCTCGGCCAACGCCTCGCGATCGATACGCAGCGCATCGCCGCCGACTGGGTCGAGCGAATCGGTCTGGCCGCCCAGCTGCTTGGCCTGCTTGCGCTCCGCGCGGGACAGGCCGCGCTCGCGATACTTTTGCGAATGCGCCGTGTACATGTTGATGAATAGGATGACCAGGAAACTGAACGCAATTACGACCACGACCCAAAAGAGGGCCACCGAGGTGTTGCCGCCCATCCATTCAAAGTAGATGGCAATAGGGATGGTCTGGGTAATGCCGGCGTAGTTGCCCGCAAAGAACAGCGTGCAACCAAACTCTCCCATGGCGCGGGCAAAGGCGAGGACCGTACCGGCGGCAATAGAAGGCCACCCAAGGGGCATCATGAGCTTGGCAAAGATGCGACGTTCGGACCATCCCAAGGTTCGTGCGGCGTCGAGCATCTGCGTGTCGAGGCTCTCGAAGGCTCCGAGCGCCGTGCGGTAGACCAGCGGAAACGACACAACGACGGCAGATATCACCGCCGCGGGCCAGGTAAAGACGATCGAGACGCCGTGCGCGATGAGCCACTGGCCCACCCCGGTCGAGCGGCCAAACAGCATGAGGAGCAGAAAGCCGCAGACCGTGGGCGGCAGCACCATAGGGATGGTAAAGACCGAGTCGAGCAGACCCTTGATGCGACTCGAGGTACCCATAGTCTTCCACGCGGCGAACAGGCCCAGCGCAAAGGAGATCAACAGGGCAAGGCCGCTCGTTTTTATGGACACCCAAAACGGTCGATAGTCGATGTCGCCTAAAAAGGAGGCCAGTGAGGTCAAGGGCCCCTGCTCATTCCGCAACACGACAGACGATGCCTCTACCATTTGAGCGCTATCAAGCCAACGCGCGCCGCCCTTGGCATCACCCGAGGCCGATGCAATCACCACATAGCGGTCCCCATCCGCACCGCGCTCGTCAAAGCCATAGGTATACCCACCGGCATCAAACGTTGTTTCCGCCGTGACATACCAAGGAAGATCCACGTCCCCTAGCTGCGCACCCCCCATGCAGTTTGCGCTGTCGAGCTCACAGACAAGGGCCTTGAGACCCGATACGCACTCGTTGTCCTGCGGATCCAATCCATATTTCTCGACCGCCTTGGGCGATATCCACACCACAACGCGATCGGCAGCAGGCGCCACTACAAGGTCCACGTCCTCGTCAACGGGAAACCGGTAGCCCTCAGGCTGGCCCTCCATGATACGGGCTGTCCCCTTGGCCAACCGCTCAAAACCCTCGATCCCATAGGAAAGCCCATGAGCGGTCGCAGCAACCTGGGCCCCGTCCTCAGTGTCCCCAGCAAACGCAAATCCCGGCACCCAACAAAGCGCGAAGGTCAAAGCACAGGCGACAAGCATGCGGAATCTATTAAGCACGAAAAGCTCCAAGAGAATACAAGGACGGAGTGAAACGCAAAACGATGGAATTATCGCGCCAAGCCGCACTACGCGGAAAGTTCAAAGCCGTACTTAGCCCAAATCTTCTGAGCTTTCTTGTTGGTCAGACAGAAGTCGATGAACGCCTTGGCCTCGTCGTCATGCTCGGAGCTCTCGGCAACGGCACCCGGGTACACGATGGGCTTGTGCGAATCCTCGGGGCACACGAAGGCCTCCTCGATGCCGTCGTAGCGGAAGATATCGGAGCTGTAGACAAAACCGGCCACGCAGTCGCCTGTAGAGACGTAAGACGCAGCGGTGCCGACCTTATCGGCCAGTGCGACCTTGTCGGCGATCTCGGGAGCATACTCGCCGTCGTCGCCCTCGATGCCGGTGTAGAGGCCCACGGAGGCCAGGGCCTGGTTAGCGTACTTGCCGGCGGGAACGGTCTTGGCGTCGCCAATGGCAATCATGCCTTCCAGGTTCGCAACGTCGGCAATGGCCTCGACCTTGGTGTCGGAGCCCTCGGCGCGAATGATCACGATGTCGTTGTCGTAAATATCCTGCCGTGGATCGGCATCGACGAGCTCGGCGGTCTCAGCGTCATCCATGGTGCCCTTGGAGGCCGTGATGAGCACGTCGACCGTGGCGCCGGCACGCATCTGCTCAACGAGGTCGCCGGAGGCCTTAAACTGCGTGTCGGCAAAGGTGGTGCCGGTCTGGTCGGTGTAAAGCTCTTGGACCTCGGGCAGAGCCTTCTCGAGCGAGTTGGCGGCAAAGACTTGCAGCTCGACAGCTTTCTTGGAAGATGCCTTGGCAGAACCGGCATCGGATCCGGCCGGCTCGGACGTCTTGCTGCCCGAGCAGCCGGCAAGACCAAGGCCGGCAGCGGCGACAGCAGAAAGCGAGACGAATCCGCGGCGAGAAACCATATCGAACATATTCAACCCTTTCGGACCTTGTGCCCGGGTACCCCACCGCGGGCTATAATCTGCAATCAGATTATACTTTCGCGCGAATAATGATTGTGAGAAATTATTCTCCCCAGAGAATATAGTTTCAAGTTACCGTGCAACTCGGCGTCGCTTCGG
>CAJJZO010000133.1 GCA_905197585.1 uncultured Collinsella sp. | reverse complement strand
TCGGGCGAGACGGCGCGGGCGGCCTTGCCCACGGCGACGGCGAAGCTGATCAGGGTCGGCGGAACGTTGAGCTCGCCGGTCTCGTCCTCAAACGAACCGCTCATGGAGTCCTTGCCGCCGATGGCGCCGGCACCCAGGTCGACTTGGGCCATGAGGGCGCCCAGGACGGCTGCCGTGGGCTTGCCCCAGCGCTCGGCCTCGGTGCGCAGGCGCTCAAAGTATTCCTGGAAGGAGAGATAGGCGCGCTTGTGCTCAAAGCCGGCGGCAACGAGCTTGGCGATGGACTCGACCACGGACAGGTAGGCGCCCGCAAACTGGTCGGCCTCCATCAGGTAGGGGTTGAAGCCCCACGCCATGGCGCTTGCCGTGGTGGTCTCGCCGTCTACGGGGAACTTGGCGACCATGGCCGAGCTCGGGGTGAGCTGCGTCTTGCCGCCAAAAGGCATAAGCACGGTTGCGGCACCGATGGTGGAGTCGAAGCGCTCGGAAAGGCCCTTGTTGGAGGCGACGTTAAGATCGGTGACGAGCGAGGTCATGCGCTCGGCAAGTGTGGTGCCGGCCCAGCTGGGCTGCCACACGCTGCGGGCGCAGACGTGGGCGACCTGGTGCTTGGGTGCACCGTTGGAGTTGAGGAACTCGCGGGACAGATCGACGATGGCGACGCCGTTCCAGGCCATGCGCATGCGCGGCTCGGCGGTAACCTCGGCGATAACGGTTGCCTCCAGGTTCTCCTCGGCGGCGTAGCCCATGAACTCCTCGACGTCACCGTCGGCGACGGCGCAAGCCATGCGCTCCTGGGACTCGGAAATGGCGAGCTCGGTGCCATCCAGGCCGTCGTACTTCTTGGTCACGGTGTCCAGGTCCACGTACAGGCCGTCGGCAAGCTCGCCCACGGCGACCGAGACGCCGCCGGCGCCAAAGTCGTTGCAGCGCTTGATCAGACGGCAGGCGTCGCCGCGGCGGAACAGACGCTGCAGCTTGCGCTCGACCGGGGCGTTGCCCTTCTGGACCTCGGCACCCGAGGTCTCGATGGACTCGGTGTTCTGGGTCTTTGAGGAGCCGGTAGCGCCACCGATGCCGTCACGGCCGGTGCGGCCGCCCAGCAGGATGATCTTGTCGGTGGGGGCGGGGCACTCGCGACGAACGTGGTTTGCCGGGGTGGCGCCCACGACGGCGCCAACTTCCATGCGCTTGGCCACGTAACCGGGGTGATAGAGTTCATTAACCTGACCGGTGGCAAGGCCGATCTGGTTGCCGTAGCTGGAGTAGCCGGCGGCAGCGGTGGTCACGAGCTTGCGCTGCGGCAGCTTGCCCTCGAGCGTCTCGGAAACCGGGACGGTGGGGTCGCCGGCGCCGGTGACGCGCATGGCCTGGTACACATAGCTGCGGCCCGAGAGCGGGTCGCGGATAGCGCCGCCCACGCAGGTGGCGGCACCGCCGAAGGGCTCGCTCTCGGTCGGGTGGTTGTGGGTCTCGTTCTTAAACAGGAACAGCCAGTCCTGGTCCTCGCCGTCGACATCGACCTTCACCTTGACGGTGCAGGCGTTGATCTCCTCGGACTCATCGACATCGGTCATGATGCCGGTCTTCTTAAGATACTTGGCGCCGATGGTGCCCATGTCCATGAGGCAGACGGGCTTGGCGTCGCGGCCGAGTTCGTGGCGCATCTCCATGTAGCGGTCGAAGGCTTGCTGCACCACGGCGTCGTCGATCGTCACGTCGTCCAGGACGGTGCCGAAGGTGGTGTGGCGGCAGTGGTCGGACCAATAGGTGTCGATCACGCGGATCTCGGTGATGGTGGGGTCGCGGTCCTCATCGCGGAAGTACTGCTGGCAGAAGGCGATGTCCGCCTCGTCCATGGCAAGGCCGCGCTCGGAAATAAAGGCGGCAAGGCCGGCCTCGTCGAGCTCGCGGAAGCCGTCGAGCACCTCGACGGGCTGGGGCTCGGGGGTCTCCATGTACAGCGTCTCGGGCAGGTCGAGCGAGGCGATGCGCGCCTCGACGGGGTTCACCACGTAGTGCTTGATGGCATCGATGGCGGCTTCGTCCAGAGCGCCCGAGATCATATAGACCTTGGCGGAGCGCACGGCGGGGCGCTCGCCCTGGCTGATGAGCTGCACGCACTCGCTGGCGGAGTCGGCGCGCTGGTCAAACTGGCCAGGCAGGAATTCGACGGCAAAGACGGCGCCATCGCTTGCGGGGAGCTCGTCGTAGGTCACATCGACCTGGGGCTCGCTAAAGACGGTCGGCACGCAGGAGCGGAAAAGCTCCTCGTCGATGCCCTCGACGTCGTAGCGGTTGATGATCCTCAGGGCCTCGATGCCCTTGATGCCGAGAATTTCGGTCAGCTCGCCCTTGAGCTGCTGAGCCTCGACGTCGAACCCGGGTTTCTTCTCCACGTAGATACGAGAGACCATTGGTTCCTGCCTTCCTGATCGGTTGGGCGTACGGTACGGTATGCGGCAGCGGTCGGTTTACGGGGCAAGCCTCGCGGTCGCCTTGAGCCACATGTTTGTAAACCTCACTATGATACGACAGCTCGCGGCGCGTTGAGGACGGCGAGGGTGCTACAGTGAAGCGCAAACAAGAGAAAGGCATCACATGGCATTCGTTTCGCTCGCCATCATCGCACTCGTGGCCTTTGCGAGTCCTTTTATCGCCTCGGCGATTCCCGGAAAACCTGTTCCCGAGACGGTCTTTTTGCTCGTGCTCGGCGCGGTGCTGGGACCCCATATGCTCGGCGTCATCCATGTAGATGCTGAGGTCTCGCTTGTGTCCGAGCTGGGCCTGGCCTTCTTGTTCCTGCTTGCCGGCTTTGAGATCGACCCCAAGAGCATCACGGGCGTCGAGGGGCGCTACGGCTTGGCGACGTGGGTCGTCACGTTTGGTATCGCCTGGCTTGCCGTGCGCTTTACCCCGTGGTTCTCAGTCAGTCATTTCGACGGTATCGCCGTGACGCTTGCCCTCACTTCGACGGCGCTCGGCACGCTCGTGCCCATCATGCGTGAGCGCTCGCTCACTGGCACGCGCGTGGGCGACTCGATTCTCGCGTATGGCACCTGGGGTGAGCTCGGCCCTGTGCTTGCCATGTCGGTGCTGCTGTCTGCCCGCACCGGCATCCAAACGCTTGTAATCCTTGGCTTGTTTGCGGTGGTCTGCGTGTTGCTGGCCGTGGTCCCGAGCCGCTCCAAGCGCGTCGGCAGTCGCTTCTTTGCGTTTGTCGAGGAACGCGCCGATACCACGTCGCAGACCTTCGTGCGCCTGACGGTGCTCATCCTGGTCACGCTCGTGGCGTTCTCGGCTGTCTTTGATCTCGACATCGTGTTGGGTTCTTTTGCCGCCGGCTTTGTCTTGCGCTACATCATCCCCGAGGGCAACCATACGCTCGAGACCAAGCTTGATGGCCTGGCCTACGGCTTTTTGATTCCGGTATTCTTTACCGTATCGGGCGCAAAGATCGATCTGACGGCCGTGGCGTCGCGCCCGGGTCTGCTCGTGGGCTTTATCGTGGCGTTGTTGATTGTTCGTGCCGTGCCCATACTTATTTCTATGAGCATTTGTCCTGCGACGCGCGATGTGTCGGCGTATGGTCGCATTACCGTGGCCCTGTACTGCACCACGGCCCTGCCGATCATCGTTGCCGTGACAAGCGTTGCCGTCAACGCGGGCGCGCTGTCGCAAGATATTGCGTCGGTCATGGTTGCTGCCGGTGCCATCACGGTGTTCTTGATGCCGTTGCTCGCGCAGCTCTTCTACCGCGTGGTCGACGCCGCGCCGGTCGCCGCCGTGGCAGAAGTTGCCGAGCATCCATCCGATGCGCTCGACATCCTGCGCGCCCATCACGATTTGGCGAGCCTGCTCGCACGTGAGCACGAGCTGCTGACTTCGCATGGCCATGGTCGCGTATTCGAGGGCTTGCCTACGCTCGATACGATTGCCGAGCGTCTTTCCGCCGAGGCGGCGAGCGGCCACATCGATGCCCGCATCGTGGACGCGGCGCACCTGCTTGCCGATAAGACCTATGGAGACGAGGTCGACCCGTCCGAGCTGACTCCGCGCGAGCGTCGCCGCCTGGAGCGCGCCAAGCTCGCCGTGCGCGAATACCGCCGCCGCATGCTGGAGCTCTATGCGCGCGATGAAGCCCAGGACGACGACGGCAGGTAGCCAACGCCGCCGCGGAAAATGCATCCCGGAATTGGCGTCCAGAGTGGGATGCGCTTTCCGCGAGAAGCCCGTTGCGGAAAGCGTGTCCCAGAATGCGCGCCCAGAATGGGACATAGTTTCCGAAAGAAGGCCCTGAGGGAAACTGCGCCCCGTTCTGAGCTGAAATGCCGGGACGCAGCTTCCCCTGCAAGCAGAACAAGGCGCGCTGCCTGCGGTTGATGCAGACAGCGCGCCTTTTGCGTTGGGCCTCGTTGAGGTTCGAAGTCGTGGTTTGCGACCTTTAGGAGCGGGCGGCTCCGTCGACGGGGAGCACGGCGCCCGTGACGTAGGAGGACATGTCGCTCGCCAGGAAAACAAAGGCGTTGGCGACATCCTCGGGCTCGCCCATGCGACCCAGCGGAATGGTGGCGATGATGGGCTTAATAACCTCTTCGGGCAGGTTGGCGACCATATCGGTCTTGGTTACGCCAGGCGCGACGGCGTTGACGCGGATGCCCATGGGGGCGAGCTCGCGCGAGAGCGACTGGACCATACCGTTGACGGCAAACTTGGACGTGGGATAGCCAACGCCGGAGGGCTGACCGTACTTGGCGACCATCGAACTCGTGGTGGTGATGGTGCCGCCATGACCTGCCTCGGTCATGATCTTGGCGGCTGCCTGGTGGCCATTAAAGACGGCGACGACGTTGAGGTCCATGACTTTGGCGAACTCCTCGGCCGTGTAGTCCAAGAGGGGTGAACGCTGGGAGATACCGGCATTGTTGACGACCGTGTCCAAGCCGCCCATGTCGGCTGCAGCCTGGGTAAAGGCCTCAGTCACGGCTTCGAGTGAGGTGAGGTCGCAGGAGCGGCCCCAGACCTTGGCGTCGGGATAGGCGGCTGTCAGCTTCTCAACGGCCGCATCGGCGGTCTCTTGACGCGAGCCAAAGACGGTGACGGCGGCACCCTCCTCGATAAAACGGCAGGCGATGGCATAGCCGATGCCGCGCGTGCCTCCGGTGATGATTGCTTTCTTGCCCTCGAGCAACATGGTGCCTCCATTCTTCGGGGGTGGACGTACGCAGCACAGGATAGCGGCGGACAAAAACAAACATGCCTGCTTATCGGTGAGCGGTATCCCTGGTTGACACCGAACGGTCAAGTTGTTCAAACGCTGGCCGCGGCAATGCGCTCCGAGCGCGCAAGCAAAGGG
>CAJJZO010000132.1 GCA_905197585.1 uncultured Collinsella sp. | reverse complement strand
CCCACGGCCCCGCGTATATGCGGTGCCTTCGGCGGCGCGGCCCGCCCGTGCGCGGGTCCAACAAAAAATTTTTTTGGGCGCCCTTCCACCCCCCGGCCCCACCACTCGACGCTGCGACCCCGTCTGGACGGCAATCTGCCTTTCAATCGTCAGGCATGGCCAGAAGGCCAATGCCCTCCTCTTTCAAGGCACCTTGCTCGCCCAGACGGGCTCTCGCTGACTTTTGTTCAACCTGCGGCGCTTTGCTGGCGCGACCCTACCTGTGGGCTCTCGCTGACTTTTATTCGTCCTGTGGGGTCTTCAAATTGTTAGAACGTTGCTAAGTAATTCTTTGCGTCTTCTGCGCTCATTGCTGCGACGGGTGCGTGTGAACAGAGTTTGGCATCGTTGGTGACCAGGAGATCTGCCTTTGCGCGCATTGCCGCAGCGATGATTAAATCGTCTTCGTAATCGCTATGGAGATTACGCTGCTTGCTCGCCATCCATATGTCACTCAGGTCGCAGGGTACCGGCGTGGCAAGTTGCGACAACACGTCGAGGCAATCCCATGCAAGTGATGTCGCCGCCGCGGCGGCATCTTGGGATAGCGAGCCATGCTCGCGCCGATACCACGCCTTATGTTCGCTCGAAATCAAATAGAACAGATCTTTGGGCGATGTCGCCGCATACAGCAAATCCACCTGCGCCGTGCATGCATCGCGTAAAAACTCAATCGCCACCGAACGACCACGTCGTGAGGGAATGAAGTAATCGAGCCACACGTTGGTGTCAACCAAGATGCGCCTTGGAGCCTCACTCATAGAGCCAGCTCATCTCCTCGCCATAGCGATCCGCGTAGGCGTTCCGTTTGAGTTCTTCATCGCCCGATGGCTGAGCCTTGACCATATCGATTCCTGACTCACGGCAAGCGGCAGCGAACAGCTTCGACCCCTGATCCATGAGCTCGAGCTTACGTTTGGCGGCCTTTTCGCGCTCGCGCTGTTCCGCCCGGGCACGACTGGGCAGCAGGATATCCTCGAGCGCACCGGGGCGATCGGCCAGCGACGTTGCAAGCTGCCAGAGCGCTCGCACCGCTTGGCTCGGCGTCATACCGGCCCTGGAGAGAGCGGCGTCCCCACTCCTTTTGAGATCGGCATCGAGACGCACGTTGATCTGAGCGGCTGTTGTGGTCATGACCCCTCCTTAATACTTTAAAATTATCATAAAACTCTATGGTAGATACGTAAAGCATGTATAGCATTTATAAGCATTAGCCGTACTCTGTACACAAAAAACCGCCGAGGCACGCTGCACCTCGGCGGCCACGTACCACCAATCTAGTTCGGTTTCACCCTTTGCATTCGCCCAGATAAAACCTGCCAAAATGAACCTGTCCCTTTTTGGCAGGTTTTAGAGCTCCACGCTTTCGGCTCCGTTGATGGTTAGGTCGCGCTCGTAGAACGCGGTGAGAGCGCGGATGGCGTACATCACGTCGCGTACGCCGCCGGTCTCGTAGCTCGAGTGCATGGCAAGCTGCGGCAGGCCCACGTCCACAGCATGCATGCTCGCCTGCATATTGGACAGATTGCCGAGCGTGGAGCCGCCGGCCATATCGCTCTTGTTGGCGAAGGCCTGCGTGGGCACGTCGGCGTCATCGCAGATGGCCTGGAACACCGCGCGGCTAAAGGCATCGGTGCAGTAGTGCTGGTTGGCGGCTTCCTTGATGACGATACCGCCGTTGAGCACCACCTGATTGCGGGCATCGCACTTCTCGGCGTGGTTGGGGTGCACGGCATGTGCGTTGTCGCAGCTTACAAGCATCGAGGCAGCAAGTGCGCGATGGTACGACTCGTCGTCAAAACCCAGCGATCCGTTGATGCGGCGCAGCGCGTCGGCCAAGAAGGTCGACATGGCACCCTGCTTGGTCTCGGAGCCAACCTCCTCGTTATCGAAGCAGCAGAAGACCGAAACGTCATGCGCGTTCTCGGCACCCAAAAATGCCTGCAGCGAGGTGTAGGCGCAGGCCAGGTCGTCGAGCTTGGGCGTCGAGATAAACTCGTCGGCCCAACCCCAAATGCGCGCATCCTGACGATTGACCAGGAACAGATCGCGGCCCAGAATCTGCTCGGGCTCAACGTCCAGCTCGTCGGCGATCAGGGCATCGAAGTCACCCTGCTTAAGCTCGCCGGCGCTGATGAGCGGGCACAGGTCAACAGCTCGGTTGGGCGCAAAGCCCTCGTTAACGCCGCGGTTCATATGGATGGCAAGGCTCGGGATAATCGCGACTTCGCGCTCGGTGGCAAGCAGGCGGCTCTCAATACGGTCGCCTTCGCGTACCAACACGCGGCCCGCGAGCGCCAGCGGGCGGTCGAACCAGGTGTAGTCGATCATGCCGCCGTAGGCCTCGGTGTTCAGGCGCAGCGTCTCGCCTGCGCCGTCGAGCTCGGGCACGGCCTTGACCTTAAACGTCGGCGAATCGCTGTGCGACGCCGTGAGCTGAAAATGATAGTCACCGGCAACGCCGTCCTCGCCCCACGTCGCGGTCAGGTCCTCGCCCACCTTAAAGGCAATAACGCTCGAGGTATTGCGCTGCGTGTAATAACGCCCGCCCGGCTCGATGTCCCACGCCGCGTTCTCGGGCAGGTAGGTAAAGCCCGCCTCGTCGAGCTCGGCCATAATGGTCGCCGCCGTATGGAACATGCTGGGACATGCCTCGATAAAGTCGATGAGGTCGTTGGCGGCCTCGATATCGTCGGCCGTCACATGCGCGCGCTCGGGCGTTTCCTGATCCGTCATGCTCTCCCCTTTCGCTGGGTTGATGGTCCCCTCCAGCATACCCCGCCACGCCAGCGCCGCACTCTTCATTCCATGTTTAATCCCGCGCCGCTCACCAAGTTGAGCCATCATGCCCGCGCTCCTTTTGCGACAATTACGCTAACAGGACGAGAGGAGCCGTCATGAAGCCACGTAACATTGCCATCGCCTGCGGTGTCGCGGGAGTCGCCGTCGGCCTTGCCGCTGCCACCGGTATCGTTTACCGCAAGCAAATCAAGTCCGCCGCGTCGCTCAAACGCTTGACCGGCTACGCGGATAGCTATGACCTGTACGCAATCGACATCGCCTACGACTACGATCTTGATCGCATCATCGCCGCTGGCGTGCGCGACGACCAGGCCTACATCGATGCCGTGGTGGCGCAGGTGCTGCCCGGTGTGCCGGTACATGTCCAGGCGCCCCAGTTTGCCTGCAGCGCTTTTGTCGCCGTAGATGCCGAAGGCCGCGTGCGCACCGGTCGCAATTACGACTTTAAGGACGACACCTCGGCGCTGCTGGTGCGCAATCACCCACGCGGCGGCTATGCCTCCATCGGGTTTGCCGCGCTTAACAACCTGGGCGATAACACTCCGCTTGACTCCGTCACCGGACGCGCCGCCGCACTCATGGGCCCGTTTGCCCAGCTCGACGGTGTTAACGAATGCGGCGTGTCCATTGCCGTGCTCACCCTGGATTCCAAACCTTGTGACCAGGACACGCAGCGCCCCGTCATCAATACCTCGCTCGCCATCCGTCTGGTGCTCGACCGTGCCGCCACCACGCAGGAGGCCGTCGACCTGCTTTCCGTCTACGACATGCACGCCATGGCAGGACGCGATTACCACTTCTTTATCAACGACGCCGCCGGTGACGCGCGCGTAGTAGAGTGGGATCCGCGCGATCCGGACCGTGCTTTCAAAGCGACCCCTGTACGCCAGGTTACGAACTTCTACGCCTGCTATGGCGACGAAGTGCTGCCCAACCAAAAGAATGGCGAGCTTGGCCATGGCAAGGAACGCGCCGTCGCCATCGCCGATGTCCTTGCCGCCCATGCCGGCGCCCAAGACGAGGCAGTCGCTTGGAAGGCCCTACGCGCTGCAGCGCAAGAGCCCAATCCGGAAGACATCACCAGCAATACGCAATGGTCGGTCGTCTTTGACAATACCGAGCCCGCTGCCGCCATCACGCTGCGCCGCCACTGGGGCGACGTCGACGCCTTCGCGCTGTAAGGAGCTGGCACCGTCGTCCTTACGCTCGCCTGACGTTGCTTACATTTCCATACGCTTGAGCTAACACGTTTTACCCCCGTATCAACAGTGTGCGGGGGTAAACTTATGCGCATGTTATAACTTGCCCGGAAGGACTCATCATGCTTAGAATCGGTCTTCTTACCAGTGGCGGCGACTGCCAGGCGCTCAACGCCACCATGCGCGGCATCGTCAAAACGCTCATGACCAATAGCGAAGAGCCTGTCGAGATCTATGGTTTTGAGGACGGCTACCAGGGCCTTATCTACAGCAGGTTCCGCGTCATGACGCCCGCCGATTTTAGCGGCATCCTCACCCGCGGCGGCACCATTTTGGGCACGAGCCGCACGCCGTTCAAGCGCCTGAACATTCCCGAGGCCGACGGCGTCGAGAAGGTGCCCGCGATGGTCCACACCTATCATAAGCTGCAGCTCGACTGCCTGTTTATGCTGGGTGGCAACGGCTCCACCAAGACCGCCAACCGCCTGCGCGAAGAGGGCCTCAACGTTATCGCCCTGCCCAAGACCATCGATAACGACACCTGGGGCACCGAGATGACGTTTGGCTTTACGAGCGCCATCGACGTCGCCACCAAGTGCATCGACGACATCCACACCACCGCCTCGAGTCACGGCCGCGTGTTCGGTATCGCGATCATGGGCCACAAGGTTGGCTGGCTCCCGCTGTACGCCGGTGTCGCGGGCGGTGCGGACGTCATCCTGATTCCCGAGATCCCCTACGACATGGACCAGGTCATCAAGACCATCGAGCATCGCATGGAGACCGGCAGCCGCTTTACCATCGTGGCCGTCGCCGAGGGCGCCATCTCTAAGGAGGACGCGGCGCTGTCCAAGAAGGAGTACAAGAAGAAGCTCGCCGAGCGCACGAGCCCGTCGATCGTCTACGACATCGCCAAGGAGATCGAAGCCAAGACTGGTCGCGAGACCCGTGTCGCTATCCCCGGTCACACGCAGCGCGGCGGCCAGCCCGACGCTCAGGACCGCATCTTTGCGACCCAGTGCGGCGTCGAGGCCGCGCTTGGCTGCCTGCGCGGCGAGTTTGGCTACATGATTGCCCTGCGTGACGGCAAGATGTGTCACATGCCGCTCGAGGATGTTGCCGGCAAGCTCAAGTATGTCGACCCCCAGAGCGATCTGGTGCGCGAGGCCAAGGCGTTGGGCATCAGCTTCGGCGACGAATAGCCTCGGCTGGAACCGCTCTCATCGGAGGCCCCCGGGGGGTAACCCCCCAAAGGACGCCGGCCCGGGCCCGGCCCCCCCCGGGGGGGGGGGGGGGGGGGGGGGGGGGCGGGGGGGCGCC
>CAJJZO010000131.1 GCA_905197585.1 uncultured Collinsella sp. | reverse complement strand
CGCCCCAGAAGATCTCACCGGTAGCGGAGGTCACAGCGCGGCCGTCCCAGCGGAGGTGCTGGCCGTTGGACTCCATGGTCAGCTGCTGCAGGTAGGCCGGGAAGCGGTGCAGATACTGGCAGTACGGAAGCACGGCGTGGCTCTTGGAGCCGAAGAAGTTGACGTACCAGACGTTGAGCAGGCCCATCAGCGCGACGGCGTTGTTCTCGAGCGGCGTGTTGCAGAAGTACTCGTCGATAGCATGGAAGCCCTCGAGGAACTGCTGGAAGCGCTCGGGGCCGAGCACGACGATCAGCGACAGGCCAACTTAGGAGTAGACGGAGTATCGGCCGCCGACCCAGTTCCAGAAACCAAAGGCGTTAGCGGGGTCGATACCGAAGGCCTCGACCTTCTCGAGTGCGGTGGAAACGGCGACGAAGTGCTTTGCCACGGCCTCGGCGTTCTGCTCATCGGAACCGTCGATGGCACCCTGAGCCTTGAGCTGCTCGAGCATCCAGGTCTTGACTTCGCGGGCGTTGGTGAGGGTCTCGAGCGTGGTGAAGGTCTTGGAGACGATGATCACGAGCGTGGTCTCGGGATCCAAACCCTTGAGCTTCTCGGCCTGATCGTTGGGGTCGATGTTGGAGATGTAGCGGCAGTCGATACCGGCGTCGGCGTAGGGACGCAGGGCCTCGTAGGCCATGACCGGGCCCAGATCGGAGCCACCGATGCCGACGGACACCAGGTGCTCGATCTTCTTGCCGGTAACGCCCTTCCACTCACCGGAACGCACGCGCTCGGCGAAGGCATACATGCGATCGAGGACCTCGTGCACGTCGGCGACGACATCCTGGCCGTCAACGATGAGCTGACCCTTCTCGCTTGCCGGACGGCGAAGCGCGGTATGCAGAACAGCGCGGTCCTCGGTGGTGTTGATGTGCTCGCCGGAGAACATGGCGTCGCGGCGCTCCTCGAGCTTCACCTCGCGGGCAAGATCGCACAGCAGCTTGACGGTCTCATCGGTCACCAGGTTCTTCGACAGATCGAAGTGCAGGTCACCGGCGTCAAAGCTCAGCTTGTTCACGCGCTCGGCATCGGCAGCGAACCAGGCCTTGAGGTCGATACCATCGGCCTCGAGCTTCTCCTGATGGGCCTCGAGCGCCTTCCAAGCGGCGGTCGACGTAGCGTCGATAGGTGCGGCAACAGTTGCCATAAAGTCCTCCTCAACATACGGGCGCATACCTCCATGCGCCCGGATAATCAGATGCCCTTATTCTAGCGCAGGTCAAGACCGTAATCAGCGAGCGTTGCCAATTCGCCCCCAAACGGCGACCGACCAAAAAGGGACAGGTTTATTTTGGCAGGTCAAACGCTTTACCTACCAAAATTAACCTGTCCCTTCCTGTCAGGTGCTAGGCCGCCGCGCACACGCTGCCGAGCAGCTCGCGCAGAGGAGACCCAATGCCCTCAAGCAGTTCGGGAGCGATAATGGCAAAAACGGGAACCTCGCCGGCCCCCACGACGGCAGGCACTTTGCCCTCCGAGACAATACATCCATAAGGGACAAAACCGTCTTCGCCGGCATCGAGTACCGCCATGCGACGCGCGAGTTCGCGCGCAAAGCCGGCAGTATCGGCATCGCCGATCGCCAGGACAAAGTCCACGCCTTCGTCGGTCGCTAGGGCCACGGCCTCATCAACCAAATCGTCTCCCCCGTCGCCCCCGACCAAACCGCAACGAAAGAGCACGCGTTCGAGCAGGGCGCGATCGAGCGAGCCGAGTGCCGCCGAGACGAGCTCATCACGCGTATGCTTGTCACCGCCCAGCACGACCAGCGCCTTGGTGCCGCCGTAGTGAGCGACCAATCGTCCACACCAGCGAGCCACGTCTCCATCCGCAACCAAGCGCGTCGGCATACCAAACCCATAGTTGACCATCTTTCCCACAACCCTTCCGTGCGTATAGGCGGTATCAATCGTTAGGCTCATGCTACGAAGCAAGGTTTTCCGAGCTGTTTCGCACTCTTTAGAGCTGCGTTAAAACCCGATCCAACCGCACGACCATACCCACCAAAAAGGGACAGGTTTTGACGATGTCCGCGCAAGCGGGTATTATCGAACATGTATTCGATAAGAACATGTGTTTGATGGAAGGGCACGGATGGCGCACGAGCAGCACACCTACATCTGCATCGACCTTAAAACGTTCTACGCCAGCGTCGAGTGCGTCGACCGCGGGCTCAACCCGCTCACCACCAACCTGGTCGTTGCCGACGAATCGCGCGGACGAACGACCATCTGTCTCGCCATCACACAGGCCATGAAAGACCTCGGGATACACAATCGCTGCCGTCTGTTCGAAATTCCCGATGGCATCGACTACATCACGGCCGTACCGCGCATGCAGCACTACATGGAGGTGTCGGCGAAAATCTACGGTATCTATCTGGAATACGTCAGCCCCCAGGACGTGCACGTCTACTCCATCGATGAGTGCTTTATCGACGTGACGCCCTATCTGGACCTCTACCATACTGACGCTGAAGGCTTCGCCTGCATGCTGCGTGACGAGGTCCTGGGGCGCACCGGCATCACGGCAACGGTCGGCATCGGCCCCAACCTATTCCAGGCCAAGGTTGCACTCGATATCACCGCCAAGCACGTGCCCAGTCGCATCGGCAAACTCGACGACGAGACCTTTCGCAAGGAGATCTGGCCCCATCGCCCCATCACCGACATCTGGGGCATCGGGCCCGGCGTGGCAGCGCGACTCGAAAAATACGGCGTCTACGATTTGATGGGCGTCGCGGCGCTCGACGAAAACCTGCTCTACGACGAGCTCGGCGTCAATGCCGAGTATCTTATCGACCACGCCTTTGGGCGCGAGCCGACAACTATCGCCGATATCCAAGCTTATCGCCCGCAAGCGACCTCGACCACCACAGGGCAGGTGCTCTCGAAGGGTTATGCCTACGAGCAGGCCTACACCGTGTTGCGCGAGATGGTCGACAACGCTGTGCTGGACTTAGTCGATAAGCACGTGGTGTGCGACAGCATCTCGCTCTTTGTAGGCTACGCGAGCGAGCGCGCCGACATACGCCGCCTCGACGCCAGCGGCACAGCGCAATATGTGGACGGATGCGGACACCTACGCTCGAGCACGTCGAGCATCGAACCCGCCGTAACTGTTGGACCCGAGCTCGCACCCCGTGCGCCCAAGCCCGTCCAACGCGATGACGAACGACGGCGCTTGGTGCGTGAGGCGCAGGCAATCGATGGCATCTTTGTGGGAGAGCATGGCGGCAAACCGCGCGGTGGCTATGCCGCGCTCTTCGCGCACTCCAACGCTTCGCGAAAGCTGCCCGAGCGAACCAATTCGTTTAAGAAGATCATGGGCTATTTCGATGAGCTCTGGGCGCAGACCGTCGATCCCAAACGACCGGTCAAACGCATCAACCTGGGATTTGGCAACCTCATGCCCGAGGAATTTGCCACCATCGATCTATTTAGCGATATCGAGGCGGATGAGCGCGAGCGCGACCTGGCGCGCGCCGTCCTGGCCGTGAAAGGCAAGTACGGCAAGAACGCGCTCGTCAAGGGATTAAGCTTTACCGCCGGCGCCACCGCGCGCGAACGCAACGACCAAGTTGGAGGACACCGTGCCTAAACCCAAACAACAGCCCGTGCGCCCGCCGACCGCCTTCGAGCGCCTGGCGGACCCCGAGGGCAGACGCCGCGCCGCCGACCCCAACCTCACAGCCAACGGTGCCGTGCGCGCCAACCGCGCCGCACAGTTTATGCCCTTTGCCGCCCTCACGGGATACTACGAGCTCGTGCGCAAGCAAGAAATTACCGTCGAACCAAAATGCGAACTCACGGAAGAAAAAGCCCTCGTGCTTTCTAAAAAGCTCGAGGGTCTCAAACGTGGCGACTTGGTTCGTGTCACCTATTACGATACATACGGCTATCGCAGCCGCACCGGCATCCTCGACGAGGCGCTCCCCGCCTTCAAGCTCCTCAAGCTCCGAGACATCGCCATCGACTTCGACGACATCCAAGACATCGAACTGCGCGGACGAGCCTAGCCAAGGAAGCGCATCCAGGGCGGCGCTTACAGCGTCATGACGTAGTAACCCGCGTCCTTCACGGCGGCCACGAGAGCACCGCGATCGATCGGCTGCTTAGAGCGCACGCGTGCCGTGTGGTCCGCATACGTCACCGTTGCCCACACGCCATCCAGCGCATTCAGGGCATTGGCTACGTTCTGAGCGCAGCCGTCACAGCTCATGCCGCCGATGAGCAGCTCCTCGCTATAGGGATAGTGTGACGCATCGGTATCCACCACAACAACCTTTTTGGCCTTCTTGCCGCTCGCACCATCGCTGCAACAACTCTTCCCGTGTGTCGAAGCGGCAATGCGACGCAGTCCAAAAAACATGCCGACGGCAATGACGGCCAGCACGATGAGATTCGCAGGGTTGAGCAAGTCGCTCATGCGTTCCCCTTTCAAGTAGCCCTATCTAGATACCCCCATGGGGTGTCCCCATCTTAACCCAAAATCATGTCTGTTCGGTCAATTAGTTTCCCTCTTCAAACTTTTTGTTGACCATGGCTTACTTTCGTGTATAAGTTTTCCTAGGCTAACAACTGAGGACCCGAAAGGGGCATCGTGACTCGAACCATTGACATCCCAACATACCAAACGGCTGTCGTGCGCAACTGCTCCCCTACGCTCGCAGGTATCAAGCCGGCTTCGCTCTTTACCTATCCCGGCGTTTACGCCAACCAAAACGGAAAACCCAGCGCCACCCATATCGAAGAGCGACGCTCTCGCCTGCTCGCCGTCATAGCCCAATGCAACCGCGAGCTTCAGCCACTCGGGATCCATGTGAGCGTTTTGGTCTGGCGCCCCTGCGGAGCGCTCATCTATGTGTACCGCCCTGCGGACCTTATGCGATACCTCTCCGACCCCCGCGCCATGACGGCGCTTGTCACCGAAGGTTACGATGTCCACAACCTGCCCGCATCCTTGGTGCATCTCGCCGCGCGCATCACGCTGGCAAGCAGCAATGCCGCAGAAAGCGCCTATGACGGCAGCGTCTGCGCACTCGCGCGAAATAGGCACTGCGATACGGGGTGCATATGCGAGTTCCCCCACGAAATTGGCTATTTTTTGGGCTATCCCTACGAAGATGTCCATCAGTTTATCGTCCAGCACGGCGAAAACTATAAGGTCTTTGGCGCATGGAAGGTATACACAAACGTTGAGCAGGCGCTCACGACCTTCGATTCCTATCGCGCATGCACGCAATACCTTACCTACATCTATCAACACGGCTGCACCCTGGGACAACATGTCCAGGCAACCCGATAGAGCATACAAAACGAGGCCGCACGCCGCACAACCGAAAGGAAAACAT
>CAJJZO010000130.1 GCA_905197585.1 uncultured Collinsella sp. | reverse complement strand
CCGCGGGGAAATGGGTGACGCGGGTGTCGCCGGCCCGAATCCGCCGACAGCTCCCACAAACCAGAAACGGCGCTGCTCTCGCGACGCCGTCATAATCTTCTGGTGCCCCCGGGCGGATTCGAACCGTCGACACCCGCTTTAGGAGGTCATGGTCATTTACCTTACCTGGGCAAATGCAATTTTGCCCTATTACATATATTCGCAGGTAGATTAGCTGTTTTTGAGTTTCTGCTGGTTCTTATTAGAATTCTATTTCACCTCTTTTTCACCCCTAGCAGTTGCGCTTACGGCTTGCAGGGGTGAAAAGTTTACGTTAGGCTCGGGGCCGAGGCCCTCAAAGCCCCGGCCCCGAGCCTAACGTAATCCCCTTGGAGGACACTTTTGGAAACCAGAATCAAACCAACCGCAAAGGGAACATCTGAGCCCATCAAGGGAAAGCCCGGCTCATTCAAGATTTACTTCTCTCTTGGGAGAGACCCGAACTCCGGAAAAAACGGCAGCAAAGTTAAGTATCTCAAAACACCCAAGAGGACCATCCATTGCAAGAGCAAGAACCCGAAGAACTGGCCTAGCGAAGTCGCAAACGCTCTCAACGAGTACCGCGAGGAACTTGAGAGCTATGAACCATCTAGAGATGCTCCGAGCACCGTAGCGGCATATGCCGAATCCTTCCACGTGCTCCGAGAGAGCTCATTCGGCTCCCCTCTCTCATATGAGCGAGAGGGATACGACGTGCGACACATACGCGAACTGTTCGAAGACGTGCCCCTAGCCGACCTGAGGCCCGACGATGTTAAACGCGCCTACGCTGAGGCCCGTTCAAATGGAAGGTTCACCGACGCCGAGATCCGTCGCATTCACGTCAAGCTTAAGCAGGTCATGCAAGATGCCCTTGAGAACGAACTGATTGGCCGCAATCCTTGCATCGGCATAAAGCTGCCGAAACCGGACCTGCGAGCACGAAACTTTCTCCCTCCCGATGAGCTCCCAAGATTCACTGAGTGCTTGCTTTCCGAGCCGATGGGGCCCATGACCGTCTGCACCATGCTTATATTTCACCTCGGGCTGAGGAAAGGCGAGGCTTTAGGGCTCAGCTGGCTCGATTACGACCCCGAAGCCATGGAGCTCCGAATCGTCCGGCAGTACACCAGCGACAAGACCTTGAGGCCCCCGAAATCGGAGATGAGCAGACGCATTCTCTCCATAGACAAAGCTCTGGCCGAGTATTTAGACAAGTGGAAGACTATGCAGCGCGACATATTCAGACGTCGCGGGTTGGAACAAAAGGATACCGACCCCATCGTCCACGCATTCAGCGTTGGAAAGGATGTCGACGGTTTCCGCAGCATAAGCGTCACCAGACCAAGCGGGCACAACTACTCTCGATGGTTTAGGGACTTCTGCGTCGATAACGGCTATGGGACTTATAGCGATGTGACGAAGCAGTTCATGCGAGACGGCAAGCTTCATACGCGCGGCACTGGTTACTCAGGACTTGTTCCCCATGGCCTCCGTCACACCGCCGCGACCGCTCTCGTGGCGAGCAACGTCGATTTAAAGACCGTTCAGGCGCGAATGGGCCATGCCTCCGCAAGCACAACGGCTAATTTCTACACCCATGCAATCAGGGCCAATGACCGAAACGCAGCAGAAGTCTTTGAATTGCTGTCATCTAAGTAATGGCTAGTTTACCTCGATGTTCACTACCTCTTCATACGGTGGGCTACTACTAGGGCTACATGCGCCGTCTGATGGTATGATGATTGCAGACAAACGATTGGAGGTGAATAAAATGGTCTATAAGAAGAAGGCCGAGAAGCGTATCCGCATACCCGAAAACCTCAAGACCCCCTTCTCACAGATGGTCTCCGACGAGGCTTACCTTCGAGCGACCGATGAGTCAAAAGCCATTATCGGCCTTGTCTTTGACGAGGTGCTTCCCTCCCCGGCATTTCCGAGGGACAGGATGCTCGACGTCTACAGCGGTAGTGGTCTGTTTGCGAGCGTCTCGGACGTTCTGCGTTCGAACGTCACTGGCGCGACGGGAACCGTCGCCCACGGCGGCTATAAACCCATTGTCGAGTTCGGTTTCGAGCTAATCCACGAGAGGCGTTGTGAGACCGCGCTCTTTACCGGCGCGATGGACATGCCGCACCTTCGCCGCTGCTTTGATTCCGTCATTGACTTTATGGAGCACAAGGTTCCGCGCGATCCCTCAGACCCCTTTGTCGATTACGAGACCGACAGGGCGGTGAAGTACGGCCGCGCCCTGATGGACGAGGCGTCCACCAACTATAACCGCGCCCCCGTTGTGGCGCTCGTGCGCTTCGCCATCGAATATTTTGACGAAATCGGCCAGCTGAACGCGACATGCGCCTATCTCGCCGACGCCTTCTCCGCGCTCGAAGAGAGCGTCACGACCTCTGCCGCAGACTGCGGCAACCAGCACGTACTCCCGGATACCCCGGAGTTGCGTCGCAAATGGAGCAGTCTTCTTGAAGAGGTTTGTTCCGACTGGTAATAAAAAACGGCACCCGACTCCCCTCTCTTAGTCGCCAAACCTCGAAGAGGAGCCGAGCACCCCAAACAAGGAGTTTATCATGCATCTTGCAGATGACCCCAAGGTTGACGCCATTTCCGCAGGCATCAACCTTCGTCGCACTGGTCCCAAGCGTATCTTGAGCCGTCTCGATGTTCAGATTCTCACCGGCATTGGCCAGTCGAGCGCCATTAAGCTCATGAAGTCGACGCACCATTGCTTCCGCATCGCCAACCAGTATTTTGTCATGGAAGAAGACCTCATCGCCTATTTCAGGACTTTGGCTGAAGAGGCGAACGAGTAATGCAGTGCCCGGCCCCCAACCCTCTCGTTTTCGAATCCGATAGGCTCGATGAGCACCTCAGCGCCCTTAGGGGTGACCAACCTATCGCCCTCTTCGGGCTCAAGGCCCTTAACGACATCCTCGGCGGAGTCCATCCCGGGCTCAATTATGCCATCGGCACCGGTCCCGGCAGGGGCAAGACGACCTTGGCCTTGCAGGAGGCCGACAAGCTTGCGAACGACAGTCACCCAGTAATCTATGTCTCCGCCGAGCTTCCCGCGCATAAGCTCTTGGAGAAGAGCCTTGCACGACTCAGCGGAGGCAAGCTTGCCCTTTCCGAGGTCGCGGACGCGGCGGCGGCAGACCATCCCAAGCACGAGGCCTTCGAGGCTGCTCTCGACATGTATCGCAGCTGTATCGCCCCGAATCTCTGTATTACCGGCCCGTTGAACACCGTTGAACTCTCGAACCTCGTTGGGCTGATAGCACGTGAGCGCAACGAGGCCCCTATCGTTTTCATCGACTATCTCCAACTCCTCGCCTGCGGTATCACGGCGGGACAGCAGTTCATCGACGAGCGCTTGGCAATCACAGCGTGCGTAAAGGGCTTGCGCGAAATATCAAACCTCTACGGCTCGCCAGTCATCGCCCTGAGCTCGACCACGCGCGAGTCCTACAAGTCTGGCAAGTCGAGCAAGCCCAACCTCGGCATGTTCGGCGGCTCTTCGACGGTCGAGTACAGCTTCGACTCCGTTCTTTTTCTTGCCGACGATGACGGAAAACCCGACTTCCCTTTTGAGGCCCCCGCGAGCGGCACCCCGCTCAAGCTCGTTGCCCTCAAGAATCGCTACGGCACGTTAGGCGAAGCTCGGCTCGACTTCGACGGAGCCCACGCTACCTTCCTCGATAGGGGCTAGGCGATGCGCGGCACTAGCAGGACCGCGCATATCAACGTTCGTATGACCGATGGAGAGCGGGCCGAAATCGTGGCCCGCTCTTCCTCTTTCGGCATGCCCCCATCAACGTTTTTGCGCGAGGCCGCCCTCCGAATCGGCGAGAAGCCCGTCAAGGTCGCCGACGAGTCGACCCTCCGGCAAATGCTCGTCGAGATGAAGCGGCAGGGCAACAACCTCAACCAAGCTATGCGCTCCATAAACGCCTATGGCATCGACCGGCAAACGGCCGTCCAGCTTGAAAACGCCGTCCAGTTGATATCGAGCACAGCTTCCGCACTCTCAACCCTTCTGTCGAAAGCAAAGGAGCGGCTATGAAAAGCAAGATGTTCACCGCCCTCATATCATCCGTCTTCATTGCATTCCTCGTCTGCCCAATCCTTGCCGCCCCTATCGGCGATATTGCCTCCGGGATCATGCCCGACGCGTCAGCCCTCCCCTCTGCGCTCGATGCGGCCACGGTTCTCGGCTGGTGGCTCTCGGGCGCATTCATCGCCCATATCACGGGGACCGTCCTCACCTTCCTCCTCACGCTCTGCATCTGCTCCCTCGTTGCCTATTCGAGCGCCCTCAACTCGCGTGCCGACGATGGCGGCGTGCTCGGCAATGCTTGCATCAAGACGGGCCGCAATGCGGTGAAAGGTTCGATTACATGGGACGGCTCGGCTAACCCCTCTTCACGCGGGTTCGTCTACGGGTTCACCAGATGGCTCGGCAAACCCTGCTACCTCTTCGAGCCAAAGAAGATGGTCTATGTTTCCGGGTCCACTGGCTCTGGCAAGTCCCGCTTCCTCTACCTGCCCTCAATCGATTTGCTCTCGTACGGCGACGGCGCAAACGGCTCCGAGCCCGCGACCCTCGTCGTCTCCGACGTCAAGAACGAGCTCATAGAGCTCACGGGTGACGAGCTGGCCCGACGCGGCTACAACGTCCTCCTGCTCGACACGCAGCGACCTTATCGAGGCCAGAGGTTCAACCCGCTCAAGCAGGTCATCGACCTCCACGCCGAAAGCCGCGACCAAGAAGCCGAGCAGGCGGCTGACACCATTGCGGAGCTCGTGGTGCAGGATGACGAGAACGGCAAGGGCTCGCACTGGACCGCATCCGCGCGGGGCCTCCTGTCTGCCCTCGTCTTGCTGGTCTCCATGTCCGATGAATGCCCCAAGGAAGCAAAGCACCTTGCGACCGTCTGCGAGGTGCTGGACCGTGGCACCGAGGCAGAGGGTGACGACCCGGCCGAGCCACTCAAGAGCGTTTTCCGCGCCCTACCAAGCAGACACCCCGCTAAAAACAGAGCCTCGCAGTTCGTCTCCTCGGGCGGCAACGAGCTCAGAAGCATCCTCTCGACGCTCAAGGTGGCGCTGCGCCCGTTCTCGTCGGCCCCAGTCGCATGGATGACGTCCGGGTCCGACATCGACCCTCGCGCGGTTCTTGAAACCAAGAGCGCCGTATTCCTCCATATGCTCGACGAGGGCTCGCCATACAACTGCATAGCGGCGATATTCCTCTCCCAGCTCTGGGAATCCGTCCAAATCGTCGCCGATTCCAACGGCGGAAGACTTCCGCGCCCCGTCCAGATTCTCGGCGACGAATGGGGCAACCTGCCCCGCATCGAATGCCTGC
>CAJJZO010000129.1 GCA_905197585.1 uncultured Collinsella sp. | reverse complement strand
CGTTTGGGATCGTTGCCAACCATAAGGACCTCGTGCGGCTCGAGCCCCATCACCTGAAGCTGCTCTAGATAGTAGGTGGCATCGGGCTTGCAGCGGGTGGTGTTTCCCATGTGCGTGACGAGCTCAAAGGGAGCGTCGGCCAGGTCGCCCCAACCCATGCGGCACTCGATGGCGCCCTGGGGAAAGCTGGGGTTGGTAAAGAGCGCGCAGCGCAGCCCTGCGTCCTGTACGGCCTGGAGCGCGGCGTGTGCGCCCGGCATGGCGTGGGCGTTAATGACATCGTCGTTCTTGTACGGAAGAACTTCGCGGTCATAGTAGGTAAACGCCTCGTAGATGAGGGGATCGGAGAGGCAGATCCCGCATCGGCGCTCGACCTCTTCTTGGTAAAACTCAAGATTGGTGCGGTTGTCCGTGCCGCTGCGGCGATTGGCGTTGAGGTCGACCAGGATGGTGCCGAGGCGCGCCATCGTGCCACCGCGGCTGCGGTGCCCGATATCCGCGAGCATGGATGAGACATCCTTAAAATAGCGAAGGATGAACGCGTTGAGGTTGATGCTAAGAAGCGTCTCGTCCATATCGAAAACGACTGCTTTGAGCACGCGGGCACCTTTCTCGATAAATCGTTCCAGAATCGTTGCTCCGGATACTTTACCCCAAAGCCGTATGCCTAACTGCCTATCGTCAACTTATGGAGACGGTCGTCCACAAGATTGCGAAAAAGTCTCCATACGAGTAAAAAATCGCAGTTCACGCTTGAAATCGAAATGATTTCCCCGTAACCTATACGAACGTGATTGCATAAGCGTCACATTAGTATCTGTCGGCTCCCGAGTGTTCCTAAACGTTGTGTGCTTGTCGCACCCTTCTGTAGGTCCTAGCAATCGGGGCCCCGTAGTTCGAAAGGGGTCCACCTTTGAGTGAGATTCAGAACTCGTCCATTTTCTCTCTTGACGATGTCAACGAGGAGGAGATGAACAACCTCATCGACGGTACGATTACCGACTTTGATGAGGGCGATCTCGTTAACGGCACTGTCGTTAAGATCGAGCATGACGAGGTGCTCGTTGACATCGGATTCAAGTCCGAGGGCGTTATCCCGGTCCGCGAGCTGTCCATCCGCAAGGACGCTAACCCTGCAGACATCGTTGCACTCGGTGATCCCATCGAGGCTCTGGTTCTCCAGAAGGAGGACAAGGACGGTCGTCTGGTCCTGTCCAAGAAGCGTGCCGAGTACGAGCGTGCTTGGAACCGCATCGAGGAGAAGTTCAACTCCGGCGAGAACGTCGAGGGCGAGGTTATCGAGGTTGTCAAGGGCGGCCTGATCCTCGACATCGGCCTGCGTGGCTTCCTGCCCGCCTCCCTCGTTGACCTCCGTCGCGTCAAGGACCTCAACGCCTACATGGGCACCCGCATCGAGGCCCGCGTCATCGAGATGGACCGCAACCGCAACAACGTCGTCCTCTCCCGTCGCGTCGTGCTCGAGGAGTCCCGTAAGGCCGAGCGCTCCGAGATCCTGTCCAAGCTCAAGTCTGGCATGCGTCTCCAGGGCACCGTTTCCTCCATCGTCGACTTCGGCGCCTTCGTCGACCTCGGCGGTATCGACGGCCTCATCCACATCTCCGAGCTCTCCTGGAACCACGTCAACCATCCTTCCGAGGTTGTCAAGGTCGGCCAGGAGGTCGAGGTCGAGGTTCTCGACGTCGATCTCAACCGCGAGCGCATCTCCCTTGGTCTCAAGCAGACCACCGAGGATCCGTGGCGCGCACTGGTCAAGAAGTACCCCGTCGGCGCTATCGTCGAGGGCACTGTGACCAAGCTTGTCCCGTTCGGCGCTTTCGTCGACCTGGGCGAGGGCATCGAGGGCCTGGTGCACATCTCCGAGATGGCCAACAAGCACGTCGATCAGCCTTCTCAGGTCACCCACGTGGGCGACAAGGTTCAGGTCAAGGTCATGGAGATCGACCTCGACCGTCGTCGTATCTCCCTGTCCATGAAGTCCGCTGCTGAGACTCTGGGCGTCGAGATCGAGGTTACCCCGCTGCCTTCCGAGAAGAAGGACGAGGAGACCGACGCCGAGTAAATCGGTTTGACGATCACTTGTTTTAAGGGATCCGTCCGCAATGGACGGGTCCCTTTTTGCATTTGTTGCTGAGGTACGCGATGCTGCCCGTGCTGTTCACAGGCTATTGGTTGTCGGTGCATGAAAAATGCCGACATCCCGCCTCGGGGAGGAGGCGGGAACGCACCGAGTAGACGGAGGGGTGCGGAGCGCGGTCGCGATTCGACTGACGACGTTGCCCATCGACGACTCTATTGTACTGCATAGCGCGGTTCTTGGTTTATCGTGTCGAACGCTTGTGTTGTGCCATTGCCTGCGGCAACGGTGTGCTACACTCTTGCACTGCTGAGTGGGCCAGACGGTCGCGCGATGTGCTGCTTGCAGCACGCGTGAGGAAAGTCCGGGCTCCAGAGGGCGGGATGCCGGCTAACGGCCGGGCGGAGTGATCCGACGGAAAGCGCCGCAGAAAAGAAGACTCCCACCTGCGCCGCAAGGCGTAAAGGGAAAAGCTGAAACGGTGGTGTAAGAGACCACCAGCGTCGTGGCAACACGGCGGCTTGGCAAGCCCCATCCGGAGCAAGCGCGAATAGGAACGCTATGGGCCGGCCCGGTCCGCGTTCGGGTAGCGTGCGTGGAGCTGCACGGTAACGTGCAGACAAGATAAATGACCGTTCACGACAGAACCCGGCTTACAGGCCCACTTGGCATTTTTGTTACCCTGACAATCGATACGCTCTTTGCCGTATTATTGAGGCTGTTTGTTGCTTTGCTTGTTGTTGAGGGGCTTTGTTGGACAGCTATTTTACTCTGCAATCGAATATTGAGGCTTCGGGCGAGTTTGTGGACCGCAAGAGCCGGTTTATTGCCCAGCTGGTCCATATTGAGTCCGAGGATGAGGCGAATGCCTTTATTGAGATGGTTCGCAAGCGTCACTACGACGCTCGACACAATGTTCCCGCGTGGATTTTGGTCGATGGACGCGAGCGCCAGAGCGATGATGGTGAGCCGAGCCGCACGAGCGGTATGCCGACGCTCGAGGTGCTGCGTGGCGCGGGGCTCAAAAATGTTTGCTGCGTGGTGACGCGCTATTTTGGTGGCACGCTGTTGGGGCCTGGCGGCTTGGTACGCGCCTACACCGCGGCGACGCAGGCGGCGGTGGCCGCGGCTCAGGAGGCCGGGCAGATCGTCGAGATGACGAGTGTCGTGCCGGTTGACGTACATGTGGCCTATCCGCAGTATGAGCAGGTGCTTCGTTTGGCGCAAGATTCGGGTGCCAAGGTTTCGGATACCGATTACGCGGATGCCGTGACGATTCATTTGGTGTTTAAGGCGGGGGAGCAGGAGCCATTTTGCGCCAAGATGCGCGAGCTTATGGCGGGACGCGAGGAGATCGAGGTCGGCGCTCCCGAATTTGCCGAGTTCTGACGGCGACGGCCGGCGTGCTTTTGGATGGATCCCAAGCGCGCCGGCCGTCGTTTTTCTGTTGCTGCCGTTTACTCGGCGAGCTGCTTTAGCACATCGCAGGCGATCTCGACGGCATCGTCGATGCAACCGGGGCAGCTGCGGAGCGGACCCTTATCCGATCCGATGCCCTTGAGCGTGCCGCAGACGGTCGTCGTGTTCTTCTCGCCAAAACGCTTGGCGATTTCGCGCGACAGCTTGTAGGTCTGGCCCTTGGTCTTGGGGTTTTCCATGCCGTCGCTCATCACGAAGCCCATGATGGCCACGGCGCCCGAGATGGCGCCGCAGGTTTCGGTCATGCCGCCCATGCCGGCGCCAAAGCCCTCGGTGAGGGTAAAGGCGACCTGAGGGTCGAGTCCGACGGCAGGTGCGAGCGTGCAGGCGACGGCCTGCGCGCAGTTAAAGCCACGGGCGTGGTATTCGGCAGCCTGAGCCTGACAGGCGGTGATGTCGAGCTGGGCCGTATCGATTTGCTTCATCGTTGTCTCCTTGGTCACGGTGTACCCGCTTATGGTACCCGTGACGGTGCGTGTAATCATCGAGGGCTTCATGGATGCCTCATTTTTCTCTGTCGAGCAAATGCCCAAGGCTTGAGATAAATACCCCTGATCGATTTGTCCCATAACCTACCTTGGGGATGGGTTGAGAGGGCTGCGGGGTAGCGGTATCGTGAACCGAATAAATCAAAACCCAAGCAAGGGAGCTAGATATGAGCGAGCAGACCATCGGTACTACCTGTGTTCAGGGCGGCTACCGCCCGGGTGACGCGGAGCCGCGCCAGGTGCCTATCTACCAGTCCACCACGTGGAAGTATGATACGTCCGAGCATATGGGCAAGCTGTTTGACCTGGAGGAGTCCGGTTACTTCTACAGCCGCCTGCAGAACCCCACGTGCGATCTAGTTGCTGCCAAGATCTGCGAGATGGAGGGCGGCACCGCTGCGATGCTCACGAGCTCGGGCATGGCTGCGAACTTCCTCGCGATCTTTAACGTGGCCGGTGCCGGCGATCATGTGGTCGCGAGCTCTGCCATCTATGGCGGCACCTACAACCTGCTGGCTCACACTATGGGCCGCATGGGCCTGACCTGCACGTTCGTCGCACCCGACTGCACCGATGAGGAGCTGGAGGCCGCTTTCCAGCCCAACACCAAGCTCGTCTTTGGCGAGACGATTGCCAACCCCGCCCTTGCCGTGCTCGATATTGAGCGCTTTGCCAAGGCCGCACATGACTACGGCGTGCCGCTGATGGTCGACAACACCTTCCCGACGCCCGTGATGTGCCGTCCCTTTGAGTGGGGCGCCGACATCGTTACGCACTCCACCACCAAGTACATGGATGGACATGCTGCCTACCTGGGCGGCGTGATCGTCGACCACGGCCAGTTTGACTGGATGGCTCATGCGGACAAGTTCCCGGGTCTCACCATGCCCGACGAGAGCTACCACGGCGTGACGTATGCCGAGAAGTTCGGTCGCGAGGGCGCCTTCATTACCAAGGCCACCGCGCAGCTCATGCGCGACCTTGGCCCCATGCAGAACCCGCAGGCGGCGTTCTTCCTGAACAGCTCGCTCGAGAGCCTGCATGTGCGCATGCCGCGTCATTGTGAGAACGGCCTGGCCGTTGCCAAGTTCCTGCAGAGCCATCCCAAGGTGCGCTTCGTGAGCTATCCGGGCCTGGAGGGCGACAAGTACTATGACCTGGCTCAGAAGTACATGCCCAACGGTACCTGCGGTGTTGTGAGCTTTGGCTTTAACGGTGGTCGTGCGGCGGCCGAGACCTTTATGAAGAGCCTCAAGCTCGCCCAGATCGCCACACACGTGGCCGACGCACGCACTTGCTGCCTGCATCCCGCTAATGCCACACATCGCCAGATGAACGATGAGGAGCTCATCGC
>CAJJZO010000128.1 GCA_905197585.1 uncultured Collinsella sp. | reverse complement strand
GACCAACCAATAGGATTACTACTAGATGTGGAGCGTGGCGCAGGGATTCTACAACGAGACATGCAGCATTCCGCGGGAGGGCACCTACCTGCACGGCGAAGTCGTGAGCCTGGGCGTGCTCGTGCTGTTCGCCTATACGGGCGATACCGAGAACCTTGAGCGCTACGCGGCCTTTAACAAGCAGATGGGCCTGCCCGTGACGCTTGAGCAGGTCGGGCTTTCCGAGTCCGATATCCCGGCCCTGTGCGAGTACGCGCACGCCACCAACGAGTGGAAGCAGGGCAACCCCGAGCCCTTCACCGACGAAAAGTTCGCCGCCGCCATCAAGGCCGCAAACGCCTACGGCCACACGCTCTAGGCCTAGCCCAAAACCACCACAAGGGAGCAGTGCCCTTGTGGTGGTTTTTTTATTGCTCCAGCATGCTGGGGTCGAACTCGCTAGCTGGTATAACGCGATAGCCGTGACGCAGCAACAGATCAACGAAGACGCCGTTGCCCACGGTGAGCGTACCGCTGAACATTCCGTCGTAGATGCGATCTACGCCACACGAGGGGCTGCGGTCCTGCAGGATGCACGCGGCGATCTCTTCCGGACCGCCCGCTTGCTCGCACATATCGAGCGCACGTTGAGCGCCTAGGCGAAACTCGCGATCGACCGAGATGCCCTCGCAGGTACGGACCTCGCCGTCCACGATCTCGGACGGCTTGCGCGGTGTGGGCAGGCCGCCAAAGACCTCAGGGCACACCAAGAGGACCTCGGTCCCCGTACGTTCGCAGGCCTCGACCAACGCGCGGTGGTAGTTGTCGAGTCCGTTATACTTGCAGCTCTCGCCCATCAAGCAGGCACTTACCACGATCTTCATATACAACTCTCCCCACGCAAAACGCCCCATTTGAGATAAACACTCAAATGGGGCGATTGACACTGCGCAACCAGTATTACTGCTGCTTTGGCATCAGCGGATTCTCGCGCGTGAGGAGATTCATGAACTCCTCGCCCGTGATCGTCTCCTTCTTGTACAGATAACGAGCCAGCTCGTGGAGCTTGAACTTGTTCTCCTTCAGGATCTGCAGGGCGCGGTCGTGCGCATCCTCGATCAGCTTGGCGACAATCGCGTCCACGCGCTCGGCCGTACCGGGGGCGCAGGTGAGCGACGTGTCCTGGTTAAGGTACGCATTCTGAACGGTACCGAGTGCCATCATGCCAAACTCATCGGACATACCAAAGCGCGTCACCATGTTACGGGCGAGCTTGGTGGCCTGCTCGATATCGTTGGCGGCGCCGGTCGTCATCTCACCAAAGATGAGCTCCTCGGCTGCACGGCCACCGCAATAGACGGCGAGCTTGTCCAGGACCTCCTGGCGCGTGGTCAGGAAGCGCTCATCCTCCTCAACCTGCATGGTGTAGCCCAGAGCACCGCTCGTGCGCGGCACGATGGTGATCTTCGTGACCGGTGCAGAGCCCTTCTGGCGGGCGGCAACGATGGCATGGCCGATCTCGTGGTAAGAAACAACCTGCTTCTCGTGGTCGGACAGCACCGTGGACTTACGCTGCTGGCCGGCGATGACGACCTCCACCGACTCCTCAAAATCGTCCTGCGTAGCGCGCTTGCGGCCCTCACGGACGGCACGCAGGGCGCCCTCGTTGATGATATTGGCCAGGTCAGCGCCCGAGGCACCGGGCGTGGCGCGGGCAATCGCGGTCAGGTCGATCGGCGGCTGCGTCTTCACGCTCTTGGCATGCAGCTCGAGGATGTTCTTGCGGCCGGTCAGGTCGGGCAGCTCAACGGGGATGCGACGGTCAAAACGACCGGGGCGCAGCAGGGCCGGGTCAAGGCTGTCGGGACGGTTGGTGGCGGCGAGGACAACGATACCCTTGTGGTTATCGAAGCCATCCATCTCGGTCAGCAACTGATTGAGCGTCTGCTCGCGCTCGTCGTTGCCGCTAAAGCCGCCGCCGTCACGCTTTTTTCCGATGGTATCGATCTCGTCGATAAACACAATGCACGGGGCCTTTTCCTTGGCCTGCTTAAACAGGTCGCGCACCTTGGCGGCGCCACGGCCGACGAACATCTCGACGAACTCAGAACCCGAAATGCTAAAGAACGGAACACCAGCCTCGCCGGCAACAGCCTTGGCTAGCAGGGTCTTACCGGTACCCGGAGGGCCAACAAGGAGAGCACCGCGCGGCAGCTTGGCGCCAATCTCCTCGTAGCGCTGGGGCTTCTCCAGAAAGTCGACGACCTCCTTGAGAGACTCCTTGGCCTCTTCCTGACCGGCGACGTCCTTAAAGGTCACGCCCACGTCCTTGGAGGCGATCACGCGCGCGCCGGACTTACCCAGTCCGCCGCCGCCAAAACCGCCGCCGCCAAAGTTCATCGACGGGCCGTCATCGCCCATAGCCTTCTTCATGCGGCGGTTGAGCCACCAGCCGATCAGGAAGAAAATCGCCATGGGAAGGATGAGCGTGAGCAGGTAGTAGGTCATCAGACCCGAGTTTTTATCGGGAACGACCGACTCCAGGGACGCACCGGATTCAAGCACGCGATCGGTAAAACCCGCATCATTCGGCACGCCGGTCGTCTTGTAGGCGATATTCTCGTCCTCGCCCTTCTTGGTGTAGTAAATCGTGTAATCATCCGTGTTGTACTCGACCTTGTCGACGCTCTTCTTATCGAGCGCTTTGACAAACGTCGAGTAATCGGTCTTCGTAATCTGCTGCGTGTGACCGATGTTGGGGAACAGAACGGTCGAGAGCACGAGGTAGACGACGAAGGCGATGAGCACGTAGAGGATCATATTCCGTCTACGCTTGTTGTCATCCATCTCCATCTGCTTGAACTCCATCTACTGGGGTTAATAATGCTTTCTAGAATACCCAACCCGGACGGCGATAAACCGACGCCGGGCACGAAAAGACAGAGATGGCATCACTGGAAGTCGGCAAGGTTCAAATCTATGCGGGCGACGGCAAGGGCAAGACGACGGCTGCTTTGGGGCGCGAGAGGATGTCGAGGAACTGATTGCGATAAAGCCCGCCACCACGGAGCTCGTGCTAACCGGCCGCGGCCTGCTGCCCCTCGCAGACCTCGCGGACCTAGTCACCGAAATGCGACCCGTCAAACACTACTTCGACGAAGGCCTCCTAGCCCGTCAGGGCATCGAATACTAATTGATTCGTTTTCCGCCAACACTTACAGCTCATAAGGAAGTTGCGGTGGAATAGTACTTGTTTGACGGTCCGCAAGGGCTTTTCAGGAACTATTTCACCGCAACTTATCAGGGGTATCCGACGGATGAGCTAGGCAGTGGCGCGACCTAGCCAGTTGCCGCTGTGGTGGTAGATGGTGAACATGGTTGCGGTGATGAGCCAGGTTACGGGGTAGACCAGCAGTAGATGCTCAAGCGACGGATCGAAGGGCATGATCGCAAACACCCAGATCACCCTCAAGACAACGGTGCCAAAGATGGTGAGCATCATAGGCTGCAAACTCACGCCGGCGCCGCGGATGGAACCCGAGGCGTTCTCGATAATCGAGAAAATCGCATAGAACGGCGCAATGAAATGGAGGATAGTCGTGGTGTACGCCGAAATCGAAACATCGTCGACAAACAGCCGCGACAACGGACCCGAGAACACCAGCAGCACGGCAGACAGGCCACCAATGAGCATAAACGACAGCACGAGCGACGTATGGTAGCCCTTGCGCATGCGCTCGTAGTTGCGCGCGCCAAAGTTCTGCGCCGAGAACGTAGTGATCGATACGCCGAGCGCCTCGGTCACCATCCAGATAATGCCATCCAGGCGCCCAGATAGACCCCAAGCAGTCGTGACATCGGCGCCAAACGAATTAACCGACACCTGGATCAGCACGTTCGAGATCGAATAGGCAGCCGATTGAAAACCGAGTGGCAGACCACACGAGATCATACTCTTGCAAATACCGCGATCGATACCGAGCTTAGACAGCGAAAGACGCCATGCACCCGGAGCGCGCATCATGCGCAACACGATCATCGTTGCATTGGAACAAATGGTCAGCGCCACCGCGATGCCGCAGCCCAGCGCCTCCATATGCAACACAACGACAAAGATGATATCCAGCACCACGTTAACAAGGCAGCCAGAGGCAATGATCACGGCGGGCCCGCGCGTATCGCCCACGGCACGCAGCAGTGCGGTTCCCATATTCAGCAGCAGTGCCGCAACCATCGCGGCAAAATAACAGCGAGCATAGGCAACGCCCTCGGCAAGTAGCTCGTGCGGCGTATTCATCAACACCAGCATGGGCTCGACAAAAACCATGCCAAGAATGGAAACGACGATACCGCCCACCAGCGCGAGCGTCATGGCTGTATGGACCGAACGACTCAGTCGCTCATCATCGTGCTGGCCAAAATACTGACCGGTAATGACCGCGCAGCCGGCGCCGACGCCAACGCAAAAGCCAATGCAGAGCTCGGTGAGCACCATCGTGGCTTGAATGCCACCCAGCGCGAGCTTGCCGCCAAACTGGCCAACGATATACGTACCGATAAGCGTGTAGGCCTGCTGAAAAAACGAACTAAAAAAGATGGGAACGCACAGCGACAGCAGCTGTTGCCAAATGACACCCTGCGTTACATCGATAGCCGTAGATTTCTTAGCCACACGCCCTCCCCGCCAACGTATGTTAAACAACAAAACGGCAATTTAAGACCAAAGTAAATACCAGCTTAGCACCGACCGGCGTCGACCGAAACACCCCGAATCAGAGCCCAGTGCAAAATATCTGCCTAGTGATACAAACCCGGCTGGTAGTGATACTCATTGCTCACGTGCGGGCACAGCTGCCAAAAGGCGACGGCGCTCGCCGCGGCCACGTTGAGCGAATCGACCCCGTGCGCCATCGGAATGCGCACCGCGTGGTCACAGCCGGCAATGGTCTTGGCGCCCAAGCCGGCACCCTCGGTGCCCATAAAAATCGCCAAGCGATCAATCTTCCGCAGTACAGGATCATCAAGCGAAACAGAGTCGTCCGTCAACGCCATAGCGGCACACGAAAAACCGGCATCGTGCAACGCGCTCAGACCATCATGCGGCCACACACGAGCCTCGCTGCCAATGCGCGTCCACGGCACCTGAAACACGGTGCCCATGCTCACGCGGGCCGAGCGACGATACAGTGGATCGCAGCACGTCGGGCTGACCAAAATACCGTCAACGTTCAATGCGGCAGCCGAGCGGAAAATCGCGCCAACATTGGTGTGATCGACAATACCCTCAAGCACGCACACGCGCACCGGACGACCCCCCGCCGCCTCGACAACGCCGCCCAAGAACTCATCAACCGGAATCTGACGCGGGCGACGGAACGCCGCCAGCGCGCCGCGCGTCACGTTAAAGCCCGTCAACTGCTCCATGAGCTCCATGGAGGC
>CAJJZO010000127.1 GCA_905197585.1 uncultured Collinsella sp. | reverse complement strand
GTGTAGGCTTGGGCATAGCGCACCGTCTCGGCAAGCGACAGCGTCTGCTCAAAGTCTTCCTCGGTCTCGCCCGGGAAACCCACGATGATATCGGTCGAAAGCGCAATATCGGGCATACGGTTACGAATACGATCGACCAGGCCCAGATAATCCTCGCGCGTATAACGACGATTCATCTCTTTAAGAATGCGCGTGGAGCCCGACTGAACGGCCAGGTGAAGCTGCGGCATGACGGCAGGCGTCTCGGCCATAGCATCAATGGTCTCGGGCAGCAGATCCTTAGGATGAGAAGAGGTAAAGAAGATGCGCTCGACGCCCGTATCGCCCACGGCGCGCAGCAGATCGGCGAAACGCGGCTTGCCAAAGAGATCGCGACCGTAGGAGTTAACGTTCTGTCCCAGCAGCGTAATCTCGCGCACGCCCTGGCGCACCAGACCTGTCACCTCGTCGACAATCTCCTCGAAGGGACGGCTCTTCTCACGACCACGGACGTAGGGCACGATGCAGTACGTACAGAAGTTGTTGCAGCCCGTCATAATGGGCACCCATGCGTGATACTGCGTCTCGCGATGCCACGGCATACTCATGGCGTCGGTATCCTCATGCTCATTCGTGCGGATATGGCGCTTGCCATCCAAAAACGCCTCGGCGATAAGCTCGGCCACGTGAGCAATAGAATGGGTGCCAAAAATGACGTTGACGTTATCGACGTTGGTGAGCAAGCCCTCGCCGTCGCGCTGGGCGATGCAGCCGCCCACGGCGACCACGCGCTTACCCGAAGGCGAAGGAGGAAGGCTCTTGCAGGAATTGCACTGACCGTACAGGCGCGTATCGGCAGCCTCGCGCACACAGCACGTCATGAACACGACAATATCAGCATGCTCGGGATCGAGCGCCATAAGACAGCCATACGAATCGAGCAAGCCACTCACGCGCTCGGAGTCGTGCTGGTTCATCTGGCAGCCGAATGTGCGGATAAAATAGGTTTTACCGGCAAGAATATCGCGTACGGAACGCTGGTCCATGAGCTTACATCCTAACGATGGTATCGACGGGGCGCATAGGTGCTACAAGCGTGCAGATGGCTCGCTTACGCAACAGGCTTAACGTCGTCCATGACGACGCTATCCATAGCAGCCCGATTAATCTGGTGAACGTAGATAGAGAGACGAATCGCAGTGCGCGACTCCCCGTTAATGAGGATGTCGGAGAACACCGGCGCGCAGGAGACATCAAAGCCGGTCGGAATCAGAAAGCCGCGCGCAATGGCAACGGCCTTGATGGCCTGGTTGACGGCACCGGCACCGACGCATTGAATGTTGACGGGGACGCCATCTTTGACCATGCCGGCAATGGCGCCGGCAACGGACGCGGGCGATGATTTGCTTGATACCTTCAGGCAATCCATGAAGAAACTCCTGCGTTTAAAAGTACGTTTTAACTGCAATAACTGTATCGTACCGAGCGGACTCGGTAAAGATGCTATTCCTCTTTGGCAAGATCGAACGTCACCGTGATGCGATCACGCGAAACGCGAATCTTAGGGTCGCCGCACAGATTGAGGTAATACCGGGCAGCGAGGTCGTTAAAGTCACGCTCGACAGCACGCGAAAACTGCGCCATATCATCCTTGGCGATACGAAGGCCTCGACGGTCCTTGGCAAGATCGACGGGAGCCGGCGCATGCGAGGTAGAATCACGCTCGCGCAGCAGGCGCGCGGTCACGCCGCGAACGGGCTTAATCTGTCCCGACAGAATACGGTGGGCAGTGCGCTCGGACATCTCGAGACCCAGCCCGGAGCAGATCCGGATAAAGTCCTCGGCATCCGAGGCAAGGCCCAAACGATCGATAACCGGAAGCTCGCACTCGTCATCGATAAAGAGCAGGCGCGACGTATCGAGACGACTCGAAGTCTGAGCGTACAGGGTCGCAGCGATCTCGGATGGAGAGCCCAGATACACATCGCAGCAACGCAGCTCCTCAAGGGCAAACTCACACGCAGCACGAATGATGTTGTGGGGGCCGCGAGCACATACATAGCGTCCGTCTTCGTCTTTAACCGCCTGAGGCCAGCTCGACTGGTCGGCGCGCTCACCCAAGCGATCGGTAGCAACGCACACCTTAAACGCGGAGCCCAAATCGACGCCCGATGTAACAACGCGCGCCTCATCCGTGTTCTGCTTGATAGAGAACAACGCCATACCACGACCGTGAACGCCCCAACGGTCCATCTTCATGCTCTCGAGCTTGGAGGTAACGCGGGCATCGAAGATTCGCTCTTGCATATCCTGTGGAACGCCCGAACCGTTATCCAGAAAGACAAGCGTGCGGACGCCATCTTCCTTGGTCGTGGCGAGATAGACCTTGTCGGCACCAGCATCGCGAGCATTACGGAGCATTTCGATGACGATATCCTCGACATGCTGAATGTCGTGCTTTGCCTGGCGCCGCTCGGCCTCCGAAACGCGGAGGCGGACATACCCCTCGCCAAGGTTCTCCTCGACGCGAAGGTTGCCCTCCCCCGACATCGACGCGATAAATGAGATGAGCTCGTTCGCGTCGCTCATGTTATTTAGCGATATCGACAGCGCGGCTCTCGCGAATCACGACGACGCGCACCTGACCGGGATACTCCATCTCTTCCTCGATCTGATGGGCGATATCGTGAGCCAGGACCGTGGACTGGGCATCGGAGATCTTGTCCGGCTGAACCATGACGTGTACCTCGCGACCAGCCTGCATGGCATAGGTACGCTCGACGCCTTCATGGGAGTTGGCGATCTCCTCGAGCTTCTCGAGACGCTTGATGTAGTTCTCGGCAGACTCGCGACGGGCACCGGGGCGAGAAGCAGAGACAGCATCAGCGGCCTGTACCAGGACATCGAGCACCGTGTTAGGGTCGACATCGGCATGGTGAGCCTCGATAGCATGAACGATAACGGGCTTCTCGCCATAACGGCGGGCAAGCTCGGCGCCGATGACGGCATGCGGACCCTCGACGTCGTGGTCAATTGCCTTGCCCAGGTCGTGCAGCAGGCCGGCGCGCTTGGCGGTCACAACGTCCAGGCCAAGCTCGGAAGCCATCACGCCGCACAGGTCAGAGACTTCGAGGGAGTGCTGAAGCACGTTCTGACCAAACGAGGTACGGTAGCGCAAGGCACCAAGGGTCTTGACGATCTCGGGGTGCAGGTCGTGAATGCCGGTATCGAAGGCAGCCTGCTCGCCAGCCTCGCGCACGCGCTGCTGAACCAGGTCGGCAGCCTTGTGATACATCTCCTCGATGCGGGCGGGGTGAATGCGGCCGTCGGCGATGAGGTTCTCGAGGGCGACACGGGCGGTCTCACGACGGACCGGGTCGAAGCTCGAAAGAACGACGGTCTCGGGCGTGTCGTCGATCACGAGGTTGACGCCGGAAACCTGCTCGAAGGTGCGGATGTTGCGACCCTCGCGACCGATGATACGGCCCTTGAGGTCATCAGAGGGAATGTGCACGGAGGTAACGGTGACCTCGGCTGTGTGGTCGGCAGCGCAGCGCTGAATCGCCAGGGACAGAATCTCCTGGGCGGTCTTGTGGCACTCGGCGCGAACCTGCTGCTCGGACTCGCGAATGATCGTGGCGGCCTCGTGGGTGACCTCGCCGCGAACCTTATCGAGGAGCTCCTTGTGGGCGTCCTCGCGGGTAAGGGCGGCGATACGCGCGAGCTCGGAGGTCTGCTTTGCGCAGAGCTCCTCGAGCTCACGGGAGCGCTTCTCGACCTGACCGGCCTGGCTGGACAGCTGGTGCTCACGCTTGTCGAGAGCGTCGTTTCGGCGATCGAGGGACTCCTCGCGCTGCATCACACGGTTCTCGAGCGTACGAATCTCGCTCTTACGCTGCTTGTCCTCGGCCTCGGCGGCCTGCTTGTTCTTGATGATCTCCTCTTTAGCCTCGAGCAGAGCCTCTTTTTTGAGGGTCTCGGCCTGACGCTTAGCATCACCGATCAGGGACTCAGCCTGCGCGTGTGCCGACTGAATCTTTTCGTCGGCCTCGTGAAGACTACCCTGCTTGGCGGTGCGCATGTAGGCAATGGCGGCGATGGCACCCAAAACGATGCCAACGAGCGCTGCGATGATAGGCATGCTCACTCCTTTTTATGGATTCGTTACACAACAAAGCGAACCGTCCTTACGAACGGCTCGCGACATTTGAGTAATATGGGCGCAGCTTATGCGGGTCGGATACAGATAAACATATAAACAAACTCATCACAGATGAGCACATATCACAAAGCAAATGACAGTGTTTATCGTACGTTGAACCACAACAACTGTCAAATAAATGGCCCCGGCACGGCGGCTAAAACGCGGTGAACGGCAGGGCCACAAAACGCATACGCCTAAACCGCACATTCCTCGCATTCGGCATCGAGGCGTGCCTTAACGGCATCGGCGGCGATGTGATACGAGAAGCCCTTGCCCATCAAAAACCGAACCAGTTTTTCGAATCCGCGCGTCTCTGGAACACGCCGCTTGGCGAGCAGGGCTGACGCACGCGCCAAATCGTCTTCGACGGCAAAATAATCCTCGGGATAACCGGGAATGTCATCGAGCACGACATGACGGCGCTTGAGCTCGGTCTCGATTTTGCGCTGTCCCCAACCGCGCCGCTTGCGCTCCTCGATAAAGTACGAGCAAAAGCGGTTCTCGTCTAAAAAGTGATACTCTGTGGCGCGCTCGACGGCGAAATCGATCGCGGGCTGGTGAAAGCCGTAGCGAGCCAGCTTGTCACGGACCTCACCCGTCGCATGGTCGCGGCGCGATAACATCTCAGTCACCATGGTAAGTGCACATTTACGCTCGACGAGCTGCACCGCCTCACGAAAGTTATCCCAATCGCAGGGAAGATCGGGGCGGTTTTTGACATACAGGCGCGCGACCCGCACGGGAATCCAAATGGACCGCTCAAAACCGCCCTCAAGCTCACAATCGATATGTGCGCAAGGCTTTTTGGACGCATACCCGCTCGAGAACGAGGAGGCCGCCTTCTTATCGGGAAAGACGACCGTGGCCTCGGTCACCGTATACGACATGAGCGTAACCGCTACTCGTCGTCATCATCGAGCATGGCGGAACCATCGATGGCGTAAAGCTCGTCAAACTCCTCAGGCGCAGTCCGATCGGTCAGCTCGACCTCGGACGGAGCATCGTCATCAAACTCAAGCCCGCAGGCAAGGCGGACCTTATGCTCAATCTCGTCAGCGCAATCGGGGTGTTCGCGCAGGAACGCCTTGGCGGCCTCGCGACCGTTGCCGAGCTTGTCCTCGCCATAGGCAAACCAGGAGCCCATCTTCTTGCAGATGCCGCACTCGACAGCCATGTCCAGAATCGAACCCTCCTTAGAGATGCCCGTACCGTACATGATGTCGAACTCAGCAGAACGGAACGGAGCCGCCACCTTGTTCTTAACG
>CAJJZO010000126.1 GCA_905197585.1 uncultured Collinsella sp. | reverse complement strand
AAGCTCGATAAGAGCGCCTATGCGCTTTCGGGCGGTCAGCAGCAGCGTCTGTGCATCGCGCGCACGCTGGCGCTCAACCCCGACGTGATTCTGTTCGACGAGCCCTGCTCGGCGCTCGACCCCATCTCGACGCTGGCGATCGAGGACCTCATGTCATCGATCGTGGCCGACCGCGCCATCGTTATCGTGACGCACAACATGGAGCAGGCGTCGCGCGTGTCCAACCGCACGGCGTTCTTCTACATGGGCGATATGGTCGAGTACGACGAGACTGACGAGATTTTCCAACGGCCCAAGGATAAGCGGCTGAATGATTACCTCACCGGCATGTTCTCCTAGTCCGGGACATGCTTGAGGCCTGCAGCGGCCACGGTTGCCGCAGGACTGATTGGAGAGGCGGGTCATCTCTTGCGGGAGATGGCCCGCCTTTTGCTCTGCGACCGAAACGACCACCACAAAGGGGACAGGCGCCTTCGTGGTGGTTTGGGGTGGGGCTCGCTGCTATCATGGACAACGTTGAATTTCTACGAAGGAGCAGGGCATATGGCGATTCTTTTGGGATGCGATTCCGTCAGCCTAGAGTTTCCCACCAAGCATATTTTCGATAGCGTGACGCTCGGCGTGGGCGAGGGCGACCGCATTGGTATTGTCGGTAAAAACGGCGACGGCAAGTCGACGCTGCTGAGTGTACTTGCGGGCATGCTGGAGCCCGACGACGGCCGCGTGACGCATCGCCGCGGCACCACGATCGGCCTGCTCGGCCAAAAGGACCAGCTTGTCGACACCGATACCGTGCATCATGCCGTTGTGGGCGACACGCCTGAGTACGAGTGGGCGTCGAGCCCCCGCACGCGCCAGATTCTCGCCGGTCTTATTAGCGATGTGCCCTGGGAGGGCACGGTTGGCGAGCTTTCGGGCGGCCAGCGCCGTCGCGTGGACCTCGCGCGCCTGCTGATTGGTGACTACGACGTGCTCATGCTCGACGAGCCCACCAACCACCTGGACATGCGCACCATCAACTGGCTCGCGCGTCACCTTAAGGCCCGCTGGCAGCGCGGTCAGGGCGCCATGCTCGTGGTCACGCACGACCGCTGGTTCTTGGACGAGGTCTGCACCAGCATGTGGGAGGTCCACGACGGCCAGGTCGATCCCTTCGAGGGCGGCTACTCGGCATACATCCTGCAGCGCGTGGAGCGCGACCGCATGGCCGCGGTTACCGAGGAGCGCCGTCGCAACATGGCGCGCAAGGAGCTCGCGTGGCTGAGCCGCGGTGCCCAGGCCCGTTCCACCAAGCCCAAGTTTCGCGTGGATGCCGCTCGTGAGCTGATCGCCGACGTGCCGCCCGTGCGTGACGAGCTGGAGCTCAAGCGCTTGGCCGTGAGCCGCTTGGGCAAGCAGGTTATCGATGTGGTCGACGTGGATGCCGGCTATGCCGATACCGACGGCGCGCCCAAGCAGGTGCTCACCGATGTGACCTGGCTCATTGGTGCGGGCGACCGCTATGGCCTTTTGGGCGAGAACGGCGCCGGTAAGTCGACGCTGCTCGACGTGATCCAGGGCAAGATTGAACCTACGCGCGGCCGCGTGAAGATTGGCCAGACAGTGCGCTTTGGCGTGCTGTCGCAGCAGCTCGAGGAGCTCAAGCCCTACATGGGCGACACGATCCGCGAGGTGCTCGGCAACTATAAGAAGTACTACGTCATCGACGGCAAGGAGACTTCGCCCGAGAAGCTCTGCGAGCGTCTGGGCTTTACGACGCAGCAGCTCTGGAGCCGCATCGGCGATCTTTCGGGCGGCCAGCGCCGTCGCCTGTCGCTGTTGCTGACGATTCTGGACGAGCCCAACGTGCTCATCCTGGACGAGCCGGGCAACGACCTGGATACCGACATGCTCGCGATTGTCGAGGACCTGCTGGACGGCTGGCCCGGCACGCTGATCCTGGTGACGCACGACCGCTTTTTGATGGAGCGCGTGACCGACCAGCAGTGGGCACTGCTCGACGGCCACCTGACGCATATGCCCGGTGGCGTGGACCAGTACCTGCGCCTGTGCAACGCTACCGCCGAGGGCGAGCCCGTGGGCGCGCCGAGCGCCAAGACCGGCACGTTCGACACCGGTGCCGCGGCAGCTGCGGCCGAAAGGCCCAAGTCGAGCGGTCAGCCCAACGGCCTGTCCAACGCCGAGCGCCAGAAGCTCCGCCGCGAGGTGAGTTCGCTCGAGCGCAAGATGGAGACGCAGCGCACCCGCGTTGAGGAGGCCGAGGCAGCAATGGCCCAAGTCGATCCCACCAACTACACGGCGCTCGGCGAGCAGCAGGCAAAGATCGACGAGGCTCACGCTGCCATGGACGAGCTGGAGATGGCGTGGCTCGAGGCGAGCGAAAAGCTCGAGGGCGAGGAGTAGGCGAGAATGATCAAAGCCGCGTTTTTCGATATCGACGGCACGCTGCTGAGCTTTAAGACCCACCGGATTCCGGCGTCGGCGCAGCAGGTGCTCGACAGCTTTCACGAGCAGGGGATTGCGTGCGTGATCGCCACGGGCCGTCCGACCTACCAGATGCCGGACTGGCTGTTCGACCTGGGCTGGGATGCGTACATTACGCTTTCGGGCCAGCACTGCTTTGATGCTGAGGGCGTCTACCGTAGCTGCCCGATTGACCCGGACGACGTTGCGGTGATTGTGGACCAGGTGGCGCAGGGGCGCTACGACTCGCTGTGTATGCAGGGTGAGAACTCGTTTGTGAACCGCCTGTCCGAGCGCGTGGTGACGGCCGGCAGCAACGCGGGAATCGTCTACCACGAGGAGCCGTTTGAGCACGCCTTTGACGCACCGGTCTACCAGTTCTGCGCCTTCGTGGACCCGGCCGACGAACATATCGTGACCGACGCTGTGTCGCATTCGCTCACCACGCGCTGGTGCGACCTGTTCTGTGACATTATTCCCGCTAACGGCGGCAAGGACCTGGGCGTGGCGGCGACGCTGGAGCGCCTGGGTATCGACGCGAGCGAGGCGATTGCCTTTGGCGACGGCGAGAACGACCTGTCGATGTTTGCCGCCGTGGGCACGAGCGTGGCCATGGGCAACGCGCAGGACACGGTGAAGGCTGCGGCGACCTATGTGACGACCGCCGTGGACGACGACGGCATCTACAACGCCGCGAAGTACTTTGGACTGCTATAGCTGCGGCTCGGCACTTGGGGACACTCCTTGCGGGGTGTGTTCCCATTTTGTTTTCGTCCCGCACGTTTTGTGAAACACGGCTAACTTTTAGGCAAAGTAGTAAGACATGGGCAACTTTTGCGGTAAAGTAAGCCGTGGAAAGTATCCAACGGCTAACTAGCAATCATCGCGAAAGGCGGCCCATGGCCCTACGTGAATCCGGAGAAGACTATCTCGAATCGATCTACGTTCTGTCGCAACGTCAGGGCATCGTGCGCTCGATTGATGTTGCAGAGTACCTTGGCGTAACTAAGGCAAGCGTTTCAAAAGCTATGGCGACGTTGGAGAACAACGGCTACGTCGAAATGGGCAAGCGAGATGTTCATCTGACGGAGCGTGGTCTGGAGGTCGCTCGTCAAATGTGGGAGCGTCACTGCTTTTTCGTGGGGCTGCTGGAGGATGCGGGTGTTTCGGCTGAGGTCGCGTCGCAAGAGGGCTGCCACATGGAGCACTGCCTGAGCGAGGAGAGCTTTGAGAAGCTACGGGCGATGTTGGGTCGGGAAGATGCAGCGGGTCCAACAACAGAAGCCTAACTGTCCCACAGTAGCGCGGAGTTCACGCAAAGCGCGAACCAGCGACTGGGACCAGCGGCCCTTTCGGCCAAGTCCATTTCAGCAAAGGAACCCTGCCAGCAAGCGATGCCCAAGAACCACCAGCAACGTCACCGTAGGCCGGGGTCGGGCTTGGTTTTGAAAACATTCCACACTGATATTTTCTGTATTGAAGACGTCGATGATGCACCCGTATACCATTGACGTCGACACCATCAGATGCGGACCGCGCGGTGACCCCACATTCCGCTGGCGCCCACAGGGCTGCCCTCGTTTCCTGACATGTCCCGCGCGGGCCGCGGCGAGCCGAGACCGCCGCATGACCTAATAGGAGCATGGAGCGATACCGCGGACCCGAACAACCGCATTCTATCGCGCCCCGTCAGTGTGCCGTCTGCCCGGTCCAGGCGAGCACGGAAAGAACGGAGCGAGACATGCAAAACGAATCGATACCCGACGCCCGCGGGCCGGTCTTCTGCGGGGTCGACACCCACGCCGACTCGCACTGGCTGTACGTCCTGGACTGGAGGGGCCGCAAGGTCCTGTCCCGCCAGTTCCCCGCCGACGCGGCGGGCTACGAGGCGCTCGCCGGGGCGATCGCCGCGGCCGGGGAGCCGGCCTGCATCGCGATGGAGGGGACGTCGTCCTACGGGGCGGGCCTCAACCCGGGCAGGCTGCGCTCCGAGGCGTCGTTCGCGGCGATATGCGGCGCCTGCCCCATCCCCGCTTCGAGCGGCAAGACCGTGAGGCACAGGCTCAACAGGGGCGGCGACCGGCAGGCGAACAGCGCGCTGCACGAGATCGCGAGGCAGAGGGTCATGCGCGACCCCGAGACCGCCGAGTACGCCGAGAGGGCCAGGGGGCGGGGAAAGAGCGACAGGGAGGTCATGAGGTGCCTCAAGCGCTACGTGGCCAGGGAGGCGTACCGGGCGCTGATGCGCCCGCACGAGATCAGGAGGCCCGAGGACGCCTCGGAGCTCGTGGCGGCCAGGCGCGCGGCGAGGGTCAGCCAGGTGAGGGCGGCGTCCATACTGGGCACCAGCGAGAAGTACATCTCGATGCTGGAGAGGGGCCAAAGGGAGCTCAAGCCCATAAGGAGGGCCTACGAGGCATGGGTCGAGGCCGGACTTCCGCTCGATTGGGACAGGCAGGCCTTCGAGGCCGAGCGCAAAATGGATTCTAAAAAACACCTTGCCAAATAGGAGCGTCAGCGCGAGGCCCGCCTTCCCGTTGCTCCGCAGGAGCAGGAAAGACGGGCCTCATGCGCGAGGACGTTTTCAAAACCAACCCCGGCCCCGGCCGGACAGCCCACGCACGCCACACGTTCTTGACCCCCATCGCGCGCATGGCGTTCAGGATGGCGATGATCGCCACGCCCACGTCGCCAAAGACGGCAAGCCACATATTGGCGATGCCCAGCGCTGCTAGCACAAGGATCAGCAGCTTAATGCCCAGCGCAAAGATGATGTTCTGCCAAACAATCGACATGGTCTTGCGCGCCACGCGGATCGCGCGGGAGATGTTGGACGGCTTGTCATCCATGAGCACGACGTCCGCCGCCTCAATTGCGGCGTCCGAGCCCATAGCGCCCATGGCGATGCCCACATGGCTAAGGGCAAGAACCGGGGCATCATTGATGCCGTCGCCCACAAAGGCTATTCGGTTGGCAGGGTTGCTGCGGAGTGCCTCGATGTGCTTCA
>CAJJZO010000125.1 GCA_905197585.1 uncultured Collinsella sp. | reverse complement strand
CAAGAGCCTGCTGCAGAGCGTGCAGGGCCAGGTCAGCGGTACGCGCAAGGCCGCCAGTGATGATAACTGGTTTAAGAACGTGCCGTGCGTGGTCTCGGGCGTGTTCCAAGCGCTGTGGCGGGACAAACCCGTGACGGCGCTCAAGGCAATGCTCGCCGTCGCCGAGGCATTGCCCGATCGCGCCCTTGGAGGCCTTGACGGTCAGGCTCGTCGCCAGGCGGAGACCGCCCTGCTGCGACATGCCATCGACATCCTTATGAACGATGCTCGCGCGCTCGACGTGTCGCAGGTCGCGACCGTGCCCGTGCTCGACGACGTTCGTACCAAGGTGGACAAGCGCAGCACCGCGTACGATTACGAGACCTACGAGGTCGACCGCGCGCCGCGCGCCCAGGTGCGCTTTGCGTCGCTTGCCGATGCGGCAGCCCTGCGCCCCGACAGCGACGATGCCGTGCTGTTTGCCGACGTCGACCTGGACAGTTATCCGCTCTCACATGAGGAGGGCCCGCTGGCCACGCTGACGGCCGAGCTGGGGCGCAGTGGCGTGACGCTTGAGCCCGCGGCCCTGCTGCGCGTGCGCTTTGGCCGTGCAATGCAGGCGACGAGCGGTCCGGTCGCGCTTGCCCGCGTGACGCAGGATCTTCTGGCGCGCGAGTGCTACCCTGGTGCCGTGTGGACCGAGGTGCGGGCGCAGGCCGAGGCTACTGGCGCCGCCATGGTTGTGTGCGTGGGCGAGGGCGGTATTGTCGCCGATTTTGATCCAGCGGCCGGCGAGGGCATCGAGTGCAAGCGCGTCGCGTGCGAGGCTCCTCAGCATTTGAGTGAGGCGGCTGTGCCGTACCTGGTCCTGCGTCGCCGCGATGGCGAGGGCGAGAACGCGCCGCTCGTGCCGCGTCTGACGTCCGCCTCGCAGATTGAGGCGTACTCGACGTGCCCGCTGTGCTGGTTTGTGTCGTATCGCGTGAAGCCCCAGTCCATCGACGCGGGCTTTGGCAACATGGAGAAGGGTAACTTTGTCCACGACGTGCTGGAGCACCTGCATGCTCGTCTGCCCCAGGAGGGCATGGAGCGTGTGACGCCCGAGAACCTGCCACGTGCTCAGGAGCTGCTGAGCGAGGTCTTTGACGAGACGTTGGCCGAGCACGCCGGCAAGCGAGGCACGGAGGGCCCGCTGGTGCCGCTCTCTGCGGTGGAGGAGCGCCAGGTGGCCGAGATTCTGCCGCAGCTGGAGGGCGTGCTTGCCTACGAGTCCGAGGCACTTGCCCCCTTTGCCCCGCGCTACCTGGAGTTTGCCTTCAACGAGCTCAAGGTCGAGTATGCCGGTTGGCCGCTTGGCGGACGCATCGACCGCGTGGACGTGGACGCCGAGAATCGTGCCGTGGTGATCGACTACAAGCATCGCACGGGCGTTGAGGAGTTTAAGCTCGCCGACCCCACGGTGTGCGACGAGGAATCGGGCACGGCGCCCATCGACGACCCGCGCTGGTTGCCGCCACATACCCAAACGCTCATCTACGCCCAGGCCATGCGCCGGGCGCTGGATCTGGACACCCGCGCGGCACTCTACTTTTCGACCAAGGGCGGCAAGCCGGCGTTGCGCGGTGCCGCGAGCGCCGAGCTGCTCGAGGAGGAGCGCGGCGACGGTCGCATCCCGGGCCTTAAGAAAGGTTTCCCCGGCGAGGGTGGCAGCATGGACTTCGACGCCCTGCTCGATCGCGTGGAGGCCGGCATCGCCGAGCGCCTGCACGAACTCGAGGCAGGCGACGTTGCCGCCGTCGACCCGATGTCGGCTCAGGCCGCGCATGCGCGCTGCTCGTATAACCACGAAGGAACGTTTGTAAGGAGGGACGTGTAGACCATGGATCTTTCGACTTTGATGCCGCAACAGCTGCAGATCGTCAAAACGCTCGACCGTCCGCTGTTTGTCTCGGCGGGCGCCGGTTCGGGCAAGACCTTTACCCTCACGCGCCGCATCGTCTACGCGCTCTCGCCCGAATCCGGTCCGTTCGTTGAGCATCTGGACCAGGTGCTCGCCATTACCTTTACCAAAGATGCCGCGGCCGAGATCCGCGACCGCGTGCGCCGTGCGCTTATCGACGAGGGCATGGACGAGGAAGCACTGACTGTCGACGACGCGTGGATCTCGACCATTCACGGCATGTGCTCGCGTATCCTGCGCGCACACGCGTTGGAGCTGGGCATCGATCCCGAGTTCACAGTGCTCACCGATACCGACGAGCTTATGGACCAGGCTGTTGAGCATGTGCTGGCCCGCGCGACGGCACCCGATGCCGCCCCCGAGCTCGCGGCATCGCTCAAGGCCCTCTACGCCTGGTATCCCATGGCGGGTGAGGGCGGCCCCTTTGGCGCCGGCACCACCATCAAGGGTCTGGTGCGCGAGCTGCTGGAGCTCTCGAGCCAGCTGCCGGGCGGCATGGACGACGTGAGCGTGGCGCGCGGCCAGGCCGACACCTCGACGCTTGCCGATGCCTATCGCGCGGCGCTGGGCGTAAGCAAGGCCGCGACCGAGAAGGCACAGATGGCGCTCGATGCCATCGACGCGTTTGAGGCGAGCGGCAAGACCATGGCCGATGCGGCGCGACTCATGATGTCGTGCACCATGCCGCGCGCGAGCAAGGCATTCCCTAAGGAGCAGGTCGAGCTGCTCAAGGCCGAGGCAGCCGATGCGTTTATCAATATCGTGCTTGCCTGCGGCGGCCCGGCGCTCGATGCACTGGTGGGGCTTGCCCGTGCCGTAGAGGCGGAGTACCGTGCGCTCAAGGCCGACCAGTCCGCGCTCGACAATAACGATCTGTTGCGCATGGCGTACGGGGCGCTGCGCGATTATCCCGCCATCCGAGCCGCCTACGAGGGCCGCTTTAAGATGGTCATGATCGATGAGTTTCAGGATACCGACCAGATGCAGGTCGATTTGATTCGCTATCTGACGGGCGCGGGGGAGCGCGCGCTGTGCACCGTAGGCGATGCGCAGCAGTCGATCTACCGCTTCCGAGGCGCCGAGGTTGAGGTGTTTCGCCGCCAGGAGCGCAAGGTGGGCTCCTCTGCTGCGCCCGAGACGGCTGTCGCATCCGATGCCCCCGCCGGCGAGCTCGTCAAGCTTGTCCGCAACTTCCGCAGCCACGACGAGGTGCTGCGCTACGTGGCGCGCGTCTTTGACGGCGACACCGGTGGTTTGATGCAGGGGTTCTTGGATCTTGAGCCGAGTGACGATCGCGAGGACAAGCTCAAGGCAAAGGCTTCGCGCCGCCAGGCGATCTTCGTTGCCGGTGGCAGCACGCAGGAGCGAACGCAGGCGAAAGCTCGTGCGATTGCAGAGCGGTTCCAAGCGCTCGTCAAAGCGGGGCAGCCCCAGGGCGATATGGTGTTGCTGCTGGGTCGCATGACCAATGCCGACGTCTACGCACAGGCCTTCCGTGACCAGGGGCTCGACTGCGTCATCGCGGGCGGCTCAGTCTTTGCCCAAGCTGCCGAGGTGCAGACGGTGCGCGCCCTGGTGTGCGCACTTGCCAATCCGGCCGATACGGCGCAGGGTCTTATGCCGCTGCTGGCCTCGCCGATGTTTGCACTCGGCGCCCAGGAGTTCCTGGCGCTGGCGACCAAACTCGACGAGCAGACGGGCGAGACGTCGCGTCGCAACATCGATGCGGGCATCATGAGCGATTCCGATGTGCCGGGCTTGCAGGGCTTGCCGCTCGTAACGCGCGCCCGCGAGGTGCTGCGCTATGCACTACGTCGCGTGGGGCGTGATTCGTTCGCCGCCGTCGCGCGCGACGTGGTCAATGCCTCCGGCTGGTTCGTGCGTCTGGCGCAGCGCGGCCCCGAGGGCAAGGCCATTGCCGCCAACGTGCTCAAGGCGCTCGACGCCGTGGCCGAGGCAGAGACCGAGCTCGGCAATTCTCCGCGCTCCATTGCGCTCGCCTTCGACCGCTTCTTGGCGGGCAAGGAGGCCCCGGGCGCCCTCAACGAGGAGGGTGACGGTGCGGTGCGCATCATGACGGTGCACGCCTCCAAAGGTCTGGAATATCCGGTCGTGGCGGTCGCGGAGTGCTTTGGCGTGCGTAAGTCCTCGGGTGCGGCGCAGATGGGTCGCGTCGAGGGTGGAGCGCAGGTCGTGGCACTGCCGGCACGCTTCGACGGCGTTAAGCTCGCCGACGGAACCTTTGTGAAGGGCGACGACGTTAAAAAGCAGTTTGAGCATGCGTTTAAGGGCAAGGGCACGTCGCTGTGGTTGCCGCCGGAGCTCATGGAGGACGTCTGTGCGACGGGTTCTCCCGCCGAGGCATTCGTTCGCCTGCGCAACCACGACCTGCAGCTTTCGCTCGAGGAGCGGGCTCGCTTGCTCTATGTCGCCATGACGCGTGCGCGCGAGCTGGTGATCTTGGCGATGGATGCCGGCGTGAGCCGTGGCAAGGTGACGGCGCCGACCTTCGACGTCGAGACCGATCTGACCTACGACGTGCTGCGCCGTATTTTGCCGACCGACGCTCTGGGCATGCCGCAGCTCGATGCCGACCGCCTGGTGTTCGACAACTCCCAGCCGGGCGACTACGAGCTCATCACGCTGGCGAACTTTACCTTTGGCGAGCAGGCGTTTGAGGCCAACGCTTCACTGGATGCCGAGGGCAGGCTTGTTCGCGGCGATGTCGATGTCGCTGATAATGCTGCGCACTCAACTGTGCCCGGTCCTGCCGACCCCGAGCCCGATTCGTTTGAGCTTGTGTATCCCCAGGCAGTGGGCGTGCGCATGGGCATCTGTCCGTATCCGATGCGTGATTCGTATAGCTACTCGTCAATCGCCGCGGCGCTCCATGCCGAGGCGGAAGATCGTTCCGCCGAGGCGCGTGTTCCCATGGACGAGGCCGGCGATGATGCGGAGTCGGATGGATCGGAGATGACGGATGCAGACGTGGCCGCCGTTGAGCCCGCCGGCAACCCCATGGCGCTGGGCTCGGCGTTCCATGCCGCCTGCCAGTGGCTGATCGAGATGGGTGCCGATGCGCTGCCCGCTGAGCGTGCCGATGCGCTGGCGCGCCTGTGGTGCCTGACGCCGGAGCAGCGTGAACGCTTCGACGTTGCCCTGGACCGCTGGCTCAAGTCGGCTGTTCGCGCCGACCTGCTCGCGTGGCCGTGCATCCGTGCCGAGGTGCCGTTCTTCTCACTGGGCTGCGAGGACGAGGACATTGCCCGCTACGGCGCCTATGCCGAGGGCGCCATCGATGCACTGGCCACCGACCCGGCCGATCCGTCGCGCGCGCTGGTCATCGACTACAAGACGGGCGGCACACCGGACGAGACGCCGGATCAGCTGCAGGAGAAGCACGCCCTGCAGGCGCGCGTCTACGCTGATGTTCTGCACAAGGCGGGCTTTAAGACGGTGACGGTCAAGTTCGTCCGCGTGGAGCAGCCGGATCCAACCATCTTCGTCAAACCCGCCGAACCTCAAGTAGTCACCTACAACCTTTAGCCACCTCAGGCTTTATGGTGCTATTTGGTTGGTTTTCGGCCGTAAGGCCCTCAATCGTCCAAATGGCACCGCAACGCATGGGAGAGCCTGGGGCGGTACAATGGCTCGAACGGTTCAAGCGAATAAGGAGC
>CAJJZO010000124.1 GCA_905197585.1 uncultured Collinsella sp. | reverse complement strand
ACGGGCATGAAAAAGCGCCGCGCGGAACTCAAAAACGCCATCGGCTAGCGAGCCATTTTCAGGCACTCATTGGGGACAGACTTAAATGAGTGCCCCTGGGCACCAAGTTGATTGCCAAAGAGCCCTGTCAAGTTGCGGTGGAATAGTTCTTGTTTTTCGGCTTATGCCGCCCAAATAGGAACTATTCCACCGCAACTGCGTTTTGGGCGGAGATGCGCAACAGAATCGTGCCATTTGGATAAATACGCTTGTGCTTTCTTTAAAGACGCCTTAAACGCCGCTGAATATCTTTGGAAAGAAATGCCTGCTCGGTATTATGCTGCTCGTATATAAACGGTAGCAGTCAGGAGACCACGTGCGAAACAACGCATCGCGGGACGAGTATGTGCCGCAGCATAGCAGCAGATATGAGACGAAGGGCACGTCTTCGCGTGGCCTTGTCGACGCTCGCATCCGCGTGACGAAGATTGCCGCCATTGGGATGCTAACGTTGGTGGTTATTATCCTCGGAATTACCGCTAAAACCTACGCCTCGGAGCGAATGGCACACTCAGATGCGTCAACGGTACAGACGCAAAACAAAAAGGTCTCTGAATCTAAAGCCACCGCAAGCCAAACCCTGTCGACAGCGAGTCTCAAGACGAGGCTTTCGAAGGCGGACTTTAACGATATTCCCTCAGGCGATACCGTGCAGACCTTTTCACTGGTTGATGACCAGATTCCCGCCTTGGAGGATGAGAGCCTCGCCGCGCTCCAAGATGCCCTGAGTCAGGCGCAGGAGCTGGGCGATGTGGTCGTGGTGTTCTACGACCTGTCAAGTGGCAAGGGCGTGACGTATAACGCGGACGCCGAGGTGTACGGTGCGAGCAGTTATATGGAGCTCTATGTACTCTACGTCTGCGAATCTCTGGTCGAGACGGGTCAGGTCTCACTCGATGATTCCCTTGGCACCTATGGCGGCTACAACATGGGCTGGCAGACGGTGCGCGACCTGATCGAGGCCGCGGTCGTTAATTCGGACAACGATTCGTTTATTGCGTTACGCGCGGCGTTTGACCGTGTCGGTTACGAGGATTGGATTGTCGGTCTTGGCATCGATTACGATACCGCACTCGATCCGATGAGTGATTTTCCCACTTATTGCCCGCGCACCTCGGCCAAGTTGTGGTGCGAGATGAGCGAGTATCTGAGCCATGATACCGAGACGTCACAAGGGCTGTGGGGAGTTCTGGCCTGTAGTGCCGGATCGTTTATTCTTGACGCCATTGCGGACGACCTAGCCTTGGTGCGCAACAAGGCAGGCTGGATTAGCGAGGATGGTTGCTATTCGACATGCGATGCGGGCCTTATCGACATCGATGGCCGTACCTATGTCATGAGCATCATAACATCGATGCCGTGGAGCGACCGCTCGAGCGAGGTTACGGCTGCGATTGCAAAGGCTCTGTTTGATACGCGAGCTGCGCTGGCCTAGCGTGTTCGTTTGACGAGGTCAAACAAAATGCTGGTACCATACCGTGGTTGAGAATTTCGTATAGGTTTGGGGAATGGCATGGCTACAATCGCGATTATCGGCGCACTCGAAAAAGAGATCATGCAGATTAAGGAAGAGTTGAGTAACGCTTGCATGGTACAGGAGGCGGGCTTGAACGTTGTGACCGGCGGGCTCGACGGTCTGTCGATTGTCGCCACGACGGCGGGCATGGGCACGGTAAACGCTGCCGCCGCAACACAGCACCTCATTAGCAAGTATGCTCCGCAGGCAGTTGTGCTTTCGGGTATCGCGGGCGGTTTGAACCCCAAGCTCCATATCGATGACGTGGTCATCGGCAAACGCCTGCGCTATCTGGATACCGATACCGCGCTTATCGCCGAGTCTGCACCGGGGCTCGAGGAGTTTGGCTCGACGCCTGCGCTGGTCGATATTGCTGCCGATGTGCTTGCTGAGCGTGGCTTTGTCAACGCTTCGACAAATGCAGCCGCCTCGAACGAGGGCACAAAGCAGTTCCTGGTCGGCACGATTGCCACGGGTAACCGCTTTGTGACGGGCGCCGCCATGCGCAACGACGCTATCGAGGCGACGCATGCCGATTGTGTTGGCATGGAGGGCGCGGCAATTGCCCATGTCGCAACCAAAAATGGTGTCGATTGCCTGGTGCTGCGCGCTATCAGCGATAATTGTGACGAGGCGTACGATGCGATTTGCGACCGCGAGTTCGATCTGTTCGAGTATGCTCGTACCGCGAGTGGCATTACGCTCGATATCGTTCGCCGTATCGCTGCTACCTATTAGCGCGCTCTTTTGTAAGAACCTACGACCAAGGAGTGTCCATGGCCGATTCAATTAACTACCAGCTTGCCAAGTTCGTTGCCAGCTATGGCAAGGTTTCGCAGATTCCCGAGTCCACCTGCCCCGAGGTGAGCTTCGTCGGCCGCTCCAACGTGGGCAAGTCGTCGATCATGAACAAGCTTTTTGGCCGCAAGAACCTCGTCAAGGTTTCGAGCACACCGGGCAAGACGAGCAATATCAATTTCTTCGAGGCCGATGACGTGCACTTCGTTGACCTGCCGGGCTATGGTTTCGCCCGTCGTTCCAAGGCCGAGCGTGACCGTTGGGCAGAACTTATCGGCGACTTCTTCGACTCGGAGCGCAGCTTTAACCTGGTCGTGTCGCTGGTGGATATTCGTCACGACCCCAGTAAGCTCGACCATGACATGATCGACTACCTGCAGGGCAACGAGTTCAACTTTATCGTTTGCCTCACCAAGGCCGACAAGCTCAGCCGCACCCAGCAAGCCCGCCAGGCAGCAGCCATCAAAAAGCAGCTCAACGTCCCGGCCGAGAACGTGATCATCACAAGCTCCCAAACCGGTACCGGCATCGACGAACTCAAAAAGCGCATCGCCGAGGCCTGCCTCTAATCGGGCTGCAACCCCTCAAAAGCTCTCATCTATATCACCTCAGTGATAGTTATTGGTAAACTATCACTGAGGTGATATTTTTTTGGAGGTCGATATGGAGCTTTGGCACGGGTCGGAGGTTGTTGTCGAACGTCCGTCGTTGGATAAATGCAGACAATTCAATGACTATGGGCGCGGGTTTTATTGCACGCCACATGAGGAAATGGCAATGGAATGGGCATGCCGGACCGAGTCTGATGGCGTTGCCAATCGATATGAGCTTGAGTTAGATGGCCTTTCGGTCTTGGATTTAGAGTCTGGGGAGTTTTCAATCCTCAATTGGCTTGCGATTTTGGCCGACAACCGGGAGTTTAATGTCTCGACGCCGCTGGCACGCGAAGGACTTCGGTATTTGCTGGACAACTGCCTGATTGATATTTCTCCCTATGACGTTATTCGAGGCTATCGCGCTGATGATTCCTACTTTTCGTTTGCAAGACAGTTCGTTAACGGCATGATTTCGCTCAGGCAATTGCAGCGCATTATGTTTTTGGGGGATTTGGGCATTCAATATGCGCTTATGAGTGAGCGTGCGTTCTCGGCGATTAGGTTCCGCGATTGGAAGCAGGCTTCGGGGCCTGAGTATTATCCCAAGCGTTTTGAGCGAGAGCAGAATGCTCGACGCAAATATTTGGATACGGTCAATGGGTTCGATTCCGAAGGTATCGACATTAGGGATTTAATGGCAGGGAGGGTTGATTTAAATGATCCAAGAGTTAACAGATCGTGGGCCGAGTAGGACATACCCCGTCTACTACCTTGAGGATGCAATGAACAATCTCGGTGACTGCTTTGACTATGCCGTTAACGATTATGGAGCAGAAGGATCGGAAGTTGCTGAACTCTTTTGCCTGAGCGGCGTAGCCCGTGAGTTTGAGCGTGGCAACGCATGGGTCGTATCGGGAAAATCGGGCGTTGAGCTATTCGCGCTTATCGCCGAAAGGTCGGGCTACCAATCAAGGCCGATGCCAAATCGAACCTACCGATTCGAAAAGACACCGGAATATTGGACAGGCTGGATATTGGCATACCTTCAGTGGCGCCTAGGAGAGTCTTTCGAAGACCTGCTGCATGTCGTTCCGTTTGACGCACTGCGCAGTCTGTACTATCCCTGGCACGAAGCCTCGGAGGAACGCGTGGCTCGCCTCGTCTGCGATATGGCGAAAAAAGCGTCCAGGCAAACCAAACTTGCGTTAGCAAGAAAGAAGCTTAAGAAAACCCAACAAGACCTAGCATACGAATCGGGTGTGTCACTCCGCTCAATCCAAATGTACGAGCAGCGCCAGAGAAACATCAACGAAGCCTCGGTAACTAGCGTAAGAGCCATAGCAAAAGCCCTCCACTGCAACATCGAAGATCTCCTAGAGCCAGTCTTCGAATACAAAGAAACCAGTGCAGCCTAAACCAAACAAATCACCAAAGCTCATCTAAAGAATATGCTCCACACCAGCAAGAGCCCCTATCAATAAAAGGCCATAATTTCAGCCCGGCGCCCCTTCAAAGCGTGGGTCCCTGTAGACATCCTCAGCAAGGTGGGCGCAGGGACGGTCGGGATGTTCCCTCAAAATCATTCCGCAGCGCGAAGGCCCCTTGTCCGCCGCTCCGTAGGAGCAGGACAAGGGGCCTTCATGCGCGAGGACGATTTTGAGGGAACATCCCGACCGTCCCGGACAGGTATATGGGGAGGATGTCTACAGGTACTCGATTTGAGCGCCCTCGGTGTCGCACGTCAGAATATGCGTGTCACACTTGGGGAACTGCTCACGCAGCTTGACCTGCAGGAACTTTGCCACGATGGTGTCGTCGGTTACAGCCATGAGGGTCGAGCCCGAACCGCTGATCCAGATGGTCTTAGCGCCTCCGTTAAGGCAGGTGTCGCGCACGGCGTTGTAGTCGGGGATGAGGCGGCGGCGATAGGGCTCCTGGATGCGGTCGTCGTTGGCGGCAGCAATCAGGTCAAGGTCGCCGGTTTCCAGGCCGCGCGTCATGCCGGCGATGCGGCCCATTTGCCATACGGCGGTGGAGAGTGGAATCTCCTGCGGCACAACCTTGCGCGCTTCGCTCGTATGCACCTCGTAGGGCGGAATCACGGTAATAAAACGCAAGCGATCGCTCACCTCGTAGCGCAGGCACTGGGGGAGCGAATCGGTCGGCGTAAAGGAGCAGACGGCGCCGCCCAGGATAGCAGGGGCGACGTTATCGGGATGGCCCTCGACCTCGGTGGCAATGCGGACGAGCTCAGCGCGGTCGACGGTGTGGCCTGTCAGTGCGGCGGCGGCCATAATGCCGGCGACGACGCAGGTGGAGCTGGAACCCAGGCCACGGGCGACGGGCACGTCGGTCTGAATGTCGATAGCAACGGGAAAAGCCGGCTCGCCCCACGCGGCCAGAGCATCGACAAAGCTCACATAGACCAGGTTATTCTCGTTTTGGAACTCCTCGGGGCAGCCCGTGATGGTGAGCTTGTCGGCGCGCTCGAAGGTGAAGTGCGAGTAGAGGCTAACGGCCATGCCGAGGGTGTCGTAGCCGATGCCTAGGTTGGCGCTGGTTGCTGGGACGGTGATTTTGATCATGTGAGTCCTCCTGGGCGGGGGGGGGGGGGTTTTTTTATTGGGGGGGGGGGGGGGGGGGGGGGGGGGCCCCCCGAATATGTGTTGTGGGGG